>JBQCDS010000001.1:0-7544 GCA_051961035.1 Trinickia sp.
TCCGGACGATCGATCGAAGCCACGCGCCACGGTGTATCGTCGTGAGCCCCGCTTTCTCGCAAGCGAGCGGCATCGCGCCCTACGCGTATGGCTCCAAGGCCACGACGCTTCAGTTCATCGACGACAAACCGCCCTGTGTGCCCCGCCGCCCCGTACACCGCCACCGTGATTCGTTCGTTCATGTTCGACCTCCGAGTTGGATGGACGAATGTATAGTACAGACCTGTAGCATCGTCAATACCGATCGGTAGCGTCATCGATACCGATCTGTTGCGCGATAGATACGGATCGGTATCGGCGCCGGTTCGCGCGAGCTTGCGGTGCTATCATCGACGGCCATGCACTGGCATGAAGAATCGACCGAGGTTGAGCGCCATGAAGAAGGCAGAACCACCCGTGCTTGATACGCGCGAACGCATCTTGCGCACGGCTAGCGAACTCTTCTACCGAGAAGGCACGCGTGCGGTGGGCGTGGATTTGATCGTGGCGAAATCGGGTGTCGCCAAAACGAGTCTCTATCGTCACTTCGGCACGAAGGACGACCTGATCGAAGCCTTCCTTCTCAGAGAAGACGAAGACTTCTGGCAACACTGGGATAGCGTTGCGGCGCAGCACGAAGGCGCGCCGCGCGAGGAACTGGACGCGCAGCTTCAATGGCTTGGCGAACGAATCGCGCGGCCCGGCTACCGGGGCTGTCCGCAGATCAACATCGCCGCCGAATATGCCGACGAAAAGCACCCTGCTCGCAAAGTCGCCGTCGCGCACAAGCGCGAAATGCGACGGCGGCTCGAAGCGTTGGCGCGGGCCATGCGAATCGACGAGCCGGAAACGTTCGCGTTACGGCTGGGAACGATCATCGACGGCGCGCTCAGTAGCGGGCGTGCACTTCATGCGGCAGGCCCGGCTCGGTTTCTGCAGGAAATGGCGCAGATGCTGATCCCGAAGAAAGGTAGGAAGTAACGCGAGCAGGGCTTCATGCGCGGCGGCATGATTCGAGCTGGACGCGTTACCGGGTGTGCTCCTTGCTTGGGCTGCGCTTACCCAAACGGTCCATCTTCACCAGGCAGTTCCTCCACGCCCATGTCTGCCCATCGCGAAACCGGGAGCGACACTCGCGGCGCCGATCAGCCCCTCTCTCACTCGTGGGCTGCCGGCTCCGGGCCGGGATTGGCCAGCACCGCGGCCGACAACGATCCGAGCGGCATCGCCACCTATTCTCTGGCCGGCGCGCAATATGGCTATGGCATGCTGGCCACGAGCCTGCTCTCGTATCCCTTTGTCGTCGCACTTCAGCTCGTTTCGTCGCACATCGCGGCCGTGACCGGCAGCGCGCTTGCCGAAAACCTCAGAGCGCACGACGCGCGGCCCGTGCTCTACTTCCTCGTCGCGCGATTCCTGCTGGCCAATCTTTTCAATATCGTCGGCAACATCATGGCGATGAGCATCGGCATGATGTTGCTGTTTCACGGCGATGTCATGCTGTGGGCGGTATTGGCCACGCTGTTTTCCGTGGCCCTGCAGTGGTTCGTTCGCTACCCGCGCTATGCCCGCGTCGTGCAGTGGCTGGCCGTTGGGCTCTTTGCGTATGTCGGCGTGATGTGGGTTGCCGATACCCCTTGGAGTCTCGTCGCGATTCGATCGTTCGTGCCGCGGATCGAGTTCTCTAAAAGCTACCTGGAGATGCTGCTCGCCGTGCTGGGCACGACGATCAGCCCGTATCTGCTGTTCTCGCAGGCCGCGCAGGAAGTGGAGCAATTGCACGATCGCATTGCGCAACGCCCTCCGCGAGAAGCCGACGCCATTCGCGAGCGCCACTTGCGCAAAACGCGCAAAGACATCGTGATTCGCACGGCGTGCTCCAATGCAGCCGCCTGGTTCATGCTCGCCGCGACGGGCACAACCCTACACGCGGCAGGCGGCTCGGTGCCGACACTGGCGAGCGTCGCGCACGCGCTCGATCCGCTCGTCGGGCGTTTCGCGCCGCAGGTGTTGGGCCTGCTCCTGATCGGCACGGCATTGCTCGCCCTGCCGCCGCTGGCCGGTTCCGCCGCGAACGCGGCTGTGAGCGCGTTCGACATGCCCCACGGCGATGCGCGCAACAGGCGGATCGCCCGCGTCCTACTGGCACTCATGGCGGTGGGGCTGCTCGCCGCCGTGTTGCTGCTCGCGTTTCATCTCGAGCCCCTTCGCATCCTCTATTTGGCCGCGGTGTTCAACGGCGCCACCGTCGCGCCCGTCATCATTCTGATCGTGCAGTTGAGCGTCAAGCCGCCCGTGGTCGGCGAGCTGCACGCGCATTGGACGCTGCGCGCCGGCACCTGGCTGGCTGCGGCAGCCATGAGCCTCGTGCTGGCGGCATGGCTCGCGGCCGAGGCCCTCTCGTACCTGCGCGCGTAGGTGGCATCGTCCTTGCGGCGCGGCAGACCGATAGGTATCGATGAGGAGAAACCGATGACCACGACAAAGCGCGATGACGATGCGTCGAGCGGCAACACGGGCCCGGGCCGTGTGCAGCCCGGCGTCGACACGGAAAAAGAGAAACCCGAAACCGATCATTCTCGCGCCGGCAAGGGCTCGGGCGCCAGCGGCGGCGGCTCGTTCGGGAACCTGCCGGGCAAAGCGGAGACAGGCGGTAGCCCCGAGTTCGGGCCCCGCGAGCGGCAGTCGCAAGGCCCGGTCACCGACCGCACGGCGAGCGAGCGCAAGAACGAGAAAGATTGAGTTGCGGCTTGGCTGCCCCTAGTGCATCCACTAGGATGTAGACACGGCACCCGTTCAGTGCCGGAGGTGCCGGTCAGCCACGTTCCGGGGCTCAAATGGACGATGAACCCTTCGATGTCATTGAACATATCGATCCCCCTTCCGCGCTAGCAATCTCAGAGGGGCTCACGTTTCGATATGCCGTGTTCATCGCAAACGTCAGGAGCAAGATTCTCGGCGCGCTCGTTATTCTGATCGCCCTACTCGGGGCCGCCTCTGCCGCTGTCCTCCCCTATTTCCTTCCATCGGAAGCGAAGCTCAGCGCGGCGGCGTGGCCATTCATTCCTTCGCTGCTGGTCATATTGGCCTTCGCCACCGCCGCTACTGTCCGCTATATCCTCAACCTGAACGCCGTATCCTCCGCGGCGCGCGCCGCTCTGCGTCTTCAACTGGACGCGCAAGAATGCGCGCGAGCCGCTTGGGCGCAGGAGCGCAAGACATGACTGCGGCTCCCTTCGGCGCGTTTAAATCGCTCGTGACAACGACGCGGGAAGGGGCTCGTGCGCTGAGCGAACTGATCCGCGCGTCGGCCAAAGCCTCGGCGCAATCGACGTCGACCCTGATGGGAGTCGTTGGCGGTTTTGTCGGCATGGCGGTCGCATACGCCCTGACTTTCGCCGCGCCGATATCGCTGCCGATCGTCGGCCCGATCTGTACCGGCCTGGGGATCGTCTTGGCGATATTGCTTCATCGGGGCAAAGGGCGGATGGTTTTCGAGCAGAAGCTAGACCAGAACCGAATCGCTGCGGATGAAATCTTGGCACGGATTAAAGCGTTGCCGAAAAACGCGCCGCCGCCGGTACGCGATGAGCTTTGGAATACCTACAAGACGCTCAACTCGATGGCGACCATGGCGAACACCGTACCGCCTGTGCTACCCCCGGCCAGCCCGCCGATGGCGATAGCCTCGCCCGCCACAACCGCCACGCCACTTTCAAGTCCCGCGCCCGGACCTTGAGATATCGATCCGAACGCGCGCCTACCACGCGCCCTCGCGCGCCAACCGTCGAACAAAAGGAACAACATCATGTGCGACGCATTCGAGTATCCGGCGCAGTACAAGGCTAGACGTCGCCGTAATTTTCTCAAGCTCGCGGGCGCGACCGTGGTCGGGCTTACCGCCAGCCCACTGCTCACGCGGCAAGCCCGCGCCGATGCGCTAACTCGAGCAAAGCGCGACAGCATGACGCCCGAGCAAATCATCGACGTCATGAAGCAAGGGAACGCGCGCTTTCAACGCGGCGAGAGAAAGAACCGCGATTACCTACGAGAGCAACGCGCGAGCGCGCCAGGTCAATACCCCGCGGCGGTATTCCTTAGCTGCATCGACTCGCGCGCCCCCGCCGAAGTCATCATGGACTTAGGCATCGGCGATATCTTCAACTGCCGCATCGCCGGAAACATCGATAACAGCGACATCCTCGGCAGCATGGAATTCGCATGCAAACTCATGGGCGCGAAGGTCGTCGTCATCATGGGACACACGTCCTGCGGCGCAATCAAAGGCGCGATTTCCAACGCCGAGCTGGGCAATCTGACAGGGCTGCTGGCCAAGATCAAGCCCGCCGTGGAAGCAACGAAATACGAAGGCGAGCGTACCGCCACGAACTATGACTTCGTCGATCTCGTCGCGCGCAAGAATGTCGAGATGACGCTCGCGAACGTTCGCGAGCGTAGCCCCGTGCTCGCCGAACTCGAAACGAACGGCGCGATCGAGATCGTCGGGGCGATGTACAACCTCAAGACTGGAGCGGTCGAATTTTTCGATTGATTGAGAACCGCCCGATGTCGGTTCGCCTTTCCCTACAGGAAACGGTGCTTGACCATTCATCGCTTATCGCGTCGCCGAATCTCCCGCAACATGGCTGCAACAAGGTTGAGAGACGGAGACGCAGCGATGAAGCGGCCACTGGATGGTATTCGGGTGCTCGAGATGGGGCAGCTCATCGCGGGTCCCTTCGCGGGGAAGATGTTGGGTGAGTTCGGCGCTGAGGTCATCAAGATCGAGCCGCCCGGAACTGGCGATCCGCTACGAAAATGGCGGCTTCTGCATGAAGGCACGTCGGTATGGTGGGCCGCGCAGTCGCGCAACAAGCAATCGGTCACGCTCGATCTGCGCTCGGCGGAAGGTCAGGAGCTCGCGCGCAAACTCACTGAGCAAAGCGACGTTCTAATCGAAAACTTCCGCCCGGGCACGTTGGAATCATGGGGACTTGGCTGGGAAGAACTGAAAAAAATCAATCCTGGCCTCATCATGCTGCGCGTATCGGGATTCGGTCAGTCGGGGCCGTATCGCGATCGCCCCGGCTTCGGTGTGATCGCCGAAGCCATGGGCGGATTGCGCCATCTTTCGGGCGAGGCCGGCCGAACGCCCGTGCGGGTGGGCATCTCGCTCGGCGATTCGCTCTCGGCCCTGCACGGCGTGATCGGGATTCTGCTCGCCCTTCGTCATCGCGAGCAGCAAAACGGCAAAGGCCAAGTGATCGACGTCGCGCTTTACGAATCGGTCTTCAACATGATGGAAAGCCTGCTGCCCGAATACTCCGCCTTCGGTGAGATTCGTCAGCCCGCAGGCAGCGCGCTACCCGGCATTGCACCGAGCAATGCCTATCGATGCCGCGACGGCAAATACGCGCTGATCGCGGGCAACGGCGACAGCATCTTTCGCCGGCTCATGGAATTGATTGGCCGGACCGACCTCGGCAACGATCCGGCGCTCGCGCAAAACGACGGACGAGTCAAGAACGTCGAGCGCATCGACATCGCGATCGGCGAATGGGCCGCGAAGCACTCCCTCGACGATGCGCTTTCCGCGCTCAATGAGGCCAAGATCCCCGCCGGCCGCATCTACGACGTGGCCGATATTGCCGCCGATCCGCACTACAAAGCACGCGAGATGATCGTCGATGCAACGCTTGCCGATGGCACGCCGATTCAGGTTCCTGGCATCGTCCCCAAGCTTAGCGAGACGCCTGGAAAGATCGACAGCGCGGCCGCCAAGCTCGGCGAACACACGGATGAAGTGCTCGGCCGTCTCGGCATCCATTCAGCAACGCGTGCGCAATGGCGTGCGCGTGGCGTCATCTAGCATCGCGTCAGGAGTCGATGAAATGTCGGATTCAGGGAAGAAGCTTTACATCAACGAAGTCGCCACGCGCGATGGCTTCCAGAACGAAGCGCAATTCGTGGATACGGACGCCAAAGTCGCGCTCGTCAATCGTCTAAGCCAGTGCGGCTTCGCCAAAATCGAAGTCACATCTTTTACGTCCCCCAAAGCGATTCCAGCGCTGCGCGACGCACAAGCCGTGATGTCACGGATCGCGCGCGTTCCCGGCGTTGTTTATACGGTCCTCGTGCCTAATGTTCGCGGTGCCGAACGCGCGCTCTCGTGCGGCGTCGACGAAGTCAATCTCGTCATGTCGGTCAGTGAAAGCCATAACAGGACGAACCTGCGCATGACACGCGAACAATCGTTTGCACAACTGAGCGATGTTGCCGCCGCGGTACGCGAAACCAACGTCGCCATCAACGTTTCGCTTTCCACCGCGATGGGATGCCCCATGGAAGGCGACGTTCCGGCGACGGAAGTGCTCGAATGGATGCGTCGCTTCGCCGATATCGGCGTTCATGGCATGACGCTTTGCGATACGACGGGCATGGCCTTTCCGTCGCAAGTTCGCGAGCTTTGCCGACGCGCGGCCGAATCGTTTCCGCTGCTGGAACTCACACTGCATTTCCACAATACGCGCGGCATGGCGCTCGCCAATACGCTCGCGGCACTCGACGCCGGCATCGTGCGGTTCGATTCATCACTCGGCGGCTTAGGCGGATGTCCTTATGCACCGGGGGCAACCGGGAACGTGTGCACAGAAGAGCTCGTACACATGCTCGAACTGGATGGATACGATACGGGCGTCGATCTTCCGGCCGTCGTCGATGCGGCGAAACGGCTTCCCGATCTCATCGGCCGCGACGTGCCGAGCCAGATTCTAAAGGCGGGGCGTCGTCTCGATCTTCATCCGATGCCGGCCGTTTCCTCCAATGGCGTTTCCGAACAGCGTGCTTTGTATCACTCTTAAGGACTTCCAAATGTCATTGATCGATCATCTCGATCATCTGGTTCTAACCTGCGTGAATCCCGAAGCGACCCAGGACTTCTATGTCCGGGTTCTGCAGATGGAACTGGAGACGTTCGCCGCAGGCCGCATTGCGTTTCGCTTCGGCAATCAGAAGATCAATTTGCACGTACGCGGCAACGAGTTCGAACCCAAGGCACACCTGCCGGTGCCGGGTGCCCTCGACCTCTGTTTCATCGCTGGGCGGCCGCTGGCCGATGTCATCGCGCATCTGAATCGAATGGAATGGCCCATCGTCGACGGCCCCGTCGAGCGCACGGGCGCCACCCAGAAAATCCGTTCGGTCTACGTGCGAGACCCGGATTTGAATCTGATAGAGATTTCCGAGCTTTTAAATTAACGACGAAGCATCTGCTTCCCGCACCGGCGCACAGACGCCGGGCGGCACGGTCGTCCGTGCAGTCATCCAGGAGACACCCTATGAGCATCAATCACTCCGATTTGCGCGGCGACACGGCCGCAGGCATTTCACTTCCGCTATCCGGTGATCGCGCGGCGCAAGATCGAACGCACCAGCCCGATCGCCGTTCCACTCTGGGGGGCTTGATGGACGACATGCCGGTCGGCGCATTGCACCGGTTCGTCGTATGGGTCATCGGAATCGGGCTTTTCTTCGACATGTACGAGATCTTTCTCGTCGGCTCGATA
>JBQCDS010000002.1:0-5130 GCA_051961035.1 Trinickia sp.
GTTTCCGCGCCCAATTCCGACGCGAGCTTCAACGCATCGAGCGTGCGTTTGCGGATCGCGTCGGGCAGCCGCTGCAGCTTCGGCGTTTCGACGTACACAGCGAGCCAATCTGCCTTCAGGCTGGAGGCGAGGCGCGCGCCCGCGCGCACGAGCGTCGTACTCTCCGGCCCGGCGCCCACGCAAACGATGATCCGCTCGCGCGCTTGCCATATACGCTCGATCGATTGATCGGCACGGTACTCGCGCATTTGCGCATCGACGCGATCGGCCGTGCGCCGCAACGCGAGCTCTCGAAGCGCAATGAGATTGCCCTTGCGAAAAAAATTGCGAACGGCGTTTTCGGCCTGATGCGGCAGATATACCTTGCCCTCCCGCAGGCGATCGAGCAACTCCTCGGCCGGCAAATCGACGAGCGTCACCTCGTCGGCCAAATCGAAAACGCGATCCGGCACCGTCTCCCAAACGCGGATGCCCGTGATTTGCCCGACGATGTCGTTCAAGCTTTCCAAATGCTGAACGTTGACGGTCGTGAAAACGTCGATCCCCGCATCGAGCAGTTCTTGCACGTCCTGCCATCGCTTCAGATGGCGCGAGCCTTGGACGTTCGAATGCGCGAGTTCATCCACCAGAACCAGCTCTGGTTTGCGCGCAAGCGCCGCATCGAGATCGAACTCCGCCAGTTGGCGCCCACGGTAATCGATACGCGCCGGCGGCAGGATCTCGAGCCCATCGAGTAGCGCGAGCGTTTCCCCGCGTCCGTGCGTCTCGACCAGGCCGACGACGACATCGACACCTTCATCGCGCCTGCGACGCGCGGCCTGCAGCATCGCGAACGTCTTGCCGACGCCGGCCGATGCGCCGAAGAAAACCTTCAGCCGCCCGCGGTGGCGCTTCTCCTGCTCGCGCTGGATTTTATTGAGCAGTGCGTCGGGATTGGGTCGTTCCATGGAGGTCTTCACGTCAATCTGACCGAATCTCTTCAGTGTAGCGGCTTCAATTGGTCGAGTGCGAGATTGAGCTTGAGCACATTGACACGCGGCTCGCCAAAGACCCCCCATTGCCGCCCCGAGGTGTTTCGCGCGATCAACGATTGCACTTGGCCGGCGGTCAGACCTCGCGCCCTGGCCACGCGTGCCGCCTGGTACGCGCAAGCAGCCGGCGAAATGTCCGGGTCGAGCCCGCTGCCCGAGGACGTCACGAGATCGACGGGAACCGGCAACGTATTGGTCGGATCCGCATCATGCAGCGCGCGCAAACGCCCTTTCACCTCGTCGGTGAGCGCGGGGTTCGACGGGCCCAGATTCGAGCCGCCCGAATTGCTCGCGTTGTACGGATTCGGCGATGTGGCCGACAAGCGGCCCCAAAAGTAACCGGGCGCGTCGAACTGCTGTCCGATCAGCTCGGAGCCGATGGGCTTGCCGCCTTTCACGATCAAGCTGCCGTTCGCTTGACGCGGAAAAACGGCCTGCCCGATAGCCGTGACGACGGCCGGATAGACGATGCCCGTCAACACCGTCAACGCAGCGAATAACACCAGCGCGGGCCTGAGTAGATGCCTCATGTTATGCCGCCCCCATCGCAGTCAGAAACATGTCGATCAGCTTGATAAACGGGAACGGCAGCAAGACGCCGCCGAGCCCATAGACGAGGAGATTGCGCCGCAACAGCGACGCGGCGCCGAGTGGGCGGTACTTCACGCCCTTTAATGCCAGCGGAATGAGGAAGACGATGATCAACGCGTTGAAGATGACGGCCGATAAAATCGCCGATGCGGGGGAAGTCAAGTGCATGATGTCGAGCATGCGCAACTGCGGATAGGTCGTCGCGAATGCGGCCGGGATGATGGCGAAATATTTGGCGACGTCGTTGGCGATCGAGAACGTTGTCAGCGAGCCGCGCGTCATCAGCATCTGCTTGCCGATCTCGACGATCTCGATCAGCTTCGTCGGATTCGAGTCGAGGTCCACCATGTTGCCGGCCTCTTTCGCCGCTTGCGTACCCGTATTCATCGCCACGGCCACATCGGCCTGTGCGAGCGCCGGCGCGTCGTTGGTGCCGTCGCCCGTCATCGCGACCAGGCGCCCCTCCGCCTGATGCGAGCGAATCATTTTGAGCTTTGCTTCCGGCGTGGCTTCGGCGAGGAAATCATCGACGCCCGCCTCAGCGGCGATCGCCGCGGCCGTCAGCCGATTGTCGCCCGTGATCATCACCGTCTTGATGCCCATCTTGCGCAACTCGGCAAAGCGCTCCTTGGTCCCGCCCTTGACGATGTCCTTCAGTTCGATCACACCGAGAATCCGTGCGAGGCCGTTCACTTTCTCCGCAACGACGAGCGGCGTGCTGCCGCGCCGCGCAATCTCGTCGACGCTCTGCGTCACTTCTTGCGGATAGCGGCCACCGTTGGCCTCGACATACTGCTTCACCGCGCTTGATGCTCCCTTACGAATCTCGCGTTGGGGCAAGTCGACGCCGCTCATGCGCGTTTGCGCACTGAAGGTCAGGAAGATCGCATTCAGCGCATGCATATCGCGTTCGCGGATGTTGAAGCGCTGCTTCGCGAGCACGACGATGCTTCGGCCTTCCGGCGTTTCGTCCGCGAGCGACGATAGTTGTGCGGCATCGGCCAACGCCTCCTCGGATACGCTTGGCGCCGGCACGAACGACGATGCCTGCCGATTGCCGAGCGTGATCGTGCCGGTCTTGTCGAGCAGCAGCACGTCGACATCGCCGGCCGCTTCCACGGCGCGCCCCGATGTCGCAATGACGTTCGCTTGCATCATCCGGCTCATGCCCGCCACGCCTATCGCCGATAGCAAGCCGCCGATCGTCGTCGGAATCAGGCAGACGAGCAGCGCGGCCAGCGCCGTTATCGTCACCACGTGGCCTGCCTTGGCGGCCGCCACCGAGAAGATCGAAAACGGCAGTAGCGTCGCGGTTGCGAACAGCAAGACGAGCGTCAACGCAACCAGCAAGATCGTCAGCGCGATTTCGTTTGGCGTTTTTTGACGCTTGGCGCCCTCTACCATTGCGATCATCCGGTCGAGAAACGCCTCGCCGGGATTCACGCTTATGCGCACGACGATCCAGTCAGACAGCACGCGCGTGCCACCGGTCACCGACGAAAAATCGCCGCCCGATTCTCGAATGACCGGCGCCGACTCGCCCGTTATCGCCGATTCGTCGACAGAGGCGACGCCATCGATCACTTCACCATCGGCCGGAATCGTATCGCCCGTTTCCACGAGCACGACGTCGCCCCGGCGTAGATCCACCGACGTGACGAGCAGCACAGGCGCCTTGGGATGGGGCGCGTTGAGCTTCTTCGCCATGACGTTGTGCTTAGCGCTCCTGAGCGACGCGGCTTGTGCCTTCGAGCGGCCTTCCGCCAAGGCCTCGGCGAAATTGGCGAACAGCACCGTGAACCAGAGCCACAGCGCGACGGCAAGAATGAAACCGGCCGGTGCTTCGGCCTGTCCGCCAAGCGCCGCGCCCCAGAGAATCGTCGTCAAAATGCTGCCAATGTAGACACAGAACATCACCGGGTTGCGCAATTGCGTGCGTGGCCCCAGCTTTTTGAAGGCATCCGCGATGGCGGGCTTCAAGAGCTGCGGGTCGAACATTGACCGGGTGGCCGTGCGCGCCTGCCCAAGGTTGTCCGGACGATGGGCAGGCGGTTGAGTAGCGATAGTCATGCGTTCCTCGAAATCAACGACCGGAGATCATCATGAAATGTTCGGCGACGGGGCCGAGGGCCAGTGCCGGTACGTACGTCAGCGCGCCCACGAGCACGAGCGTGCCGAGCAGCAGCACGACGAACAGCGGCCCATGGGTCGGCAAGGTGCCAGGCGTCGCGGCAATGCGCTTCTTGTTAGCCAGCGAGCCTGCGATGGCGAGCACCGGCACGATCGTGCCGAAGCGTCCGAACCACATGGCAATCGCCAACAGCACGTTGTAGAACGGCGTATTCACCGACAACCCCGCAAACGCGCTGCCGTTGTTGTTGGACGCGGAACTGAACGCATAAAGAACTTCTGAGAAGCCGTGCGTTCCCGGATTGCCGATGCCACCGGTGCCTGCAGGGACGAGGACGGCGATCGCGGTCCCAACGAGCACAAGGAACGGCGTCAGCAAAATCACGATCGACACCATCTTCATCTCGTACGGTTCGATCTTCTTGCCGATGTATTCGGGTGTGCGGCCGATCATCAAACCGGCGACGAAGACCGCTAGGAGCGCGAAGACGAGCATGCCGTACAGGCCCGAGCCGACACCGCCGAAGATGACCTCGCCAAGTTGAATCAGCAGCAGCGGAACGAAGCCGCCGAGCGCGGTGAGCGAATCGTGCATGGCGTCCACCGCCCCGCACGACGCGGCCGTGGTCGCCACCGTGAAGATGCCTGTCTGCGCGATGCCGAAACGAACTTCCTTGCCCTCCGCATTCCCGCCCGCCTGCAACGCCGTAGCGCGTTGATCAACGTGTAGCGCCGCGAAGAGCGGATTGCCGGCCTGCTCGGCCGAAATCTCGCCCCAACATGCGACGGAAAACGCGATCGTCATCGCGGCGAGGACGGCGTACCCTTGACGCCGATCGTTGACCATCCGTCCGAACACGACGCACAGGCCCGCCGGAATGACGAGGATCGAGAGAATCTGCACGAAGTTCGAAAGCGGCGTCGGGTTCTCGTACGGGTGTGCCGAGTTGGCATTGAAGAAGCCCCCGCCGTTCGTACCGAGCATCTTGATCGCTTCTTGCGAGGCCACCGGCCCCATCGCAATCGTCTGTTTATCGGCGCTCGCGTTGCGCATGACCGGATTGCCGTTCGCATCGCGTACGGGATTGCCATGCGCGTCATTCACGCCGATTTGGTAGGTAGTGACTTGCAGCGTGGGCACGGCTTGGTACGTTTTGAAATTCTGAATCACCCCTTGGCTGATGAAGACGAGCGCGATGATCGTCGCGAGCGGCACAAGGATATAGAGGGTGATGCGCGTGAGATCGACCCAGAAATTGCCGATCGTCTGCATCGTATGGCGCGCGAAGCCACGGATCAACGCGATGACGACAGCGATACCCGTTGCGGCAGACAGAAAGTTCTGCACGGTAAGGCCGGCCATCTGCGTCAGGTAGCT
>JBQCDS010000003.1:0-3477 GCA_051961035.1 Trinickia sp.
CTGCCGTGGAAGTACGGGTTCAAGAGTGCGAAGTCGCTCGTCAAGATCCGCTTCGTCGACAAACAGCCGCCGACAAGTTGGAACACGTACGCGCCGAACGAATACGGTTTCTATTCGAACGTGAACCCGAACGTCGATCACCCGCGATGGAGCCAAGCCACCGAACGGCGGATTGGCGAAGACGGCTTTTTTCAACCGAAGCGCAAGACGCTGATGTTCAACGGGTACGGCAGTCTCGTCGCATCGATGTATCAGGGCATGGATCTGCGCAAATACTTTTAAGCTCGACAGGAGCGCTTCATGTCTTCCGATACGCAAACATTGGCGGGCGGCGATACGCGCGATACGCGCGATGCGCGTGCTATCCGCTCCCGCTCCTGCGGCGCTTCTACTGGTGCCACACGTGGCGCTTCTCGTGCGACCGGCGCTGGGCGCTGGATCGCGCCAGCCAAAGTGGCCGTTTTCATGGCCGCGTTGTATCCGCTTGCCCGCATCGTGCTGTTTGGATTGACCGATCGTCTCGGCGCGAATCCGATCGAGTTCATTACGCGCTCGACGGGCCTTTGGACGCTCGTGTTCTTGTGCATCACGCTCACCGTTACGCCGCTGCGACGGCTCACAGGCGTGGGAGCACTGCTTCGGTTTCGGCGGATGCTGGGTCTGTATGCGTTTTTCTACGCGTCACTGCACTTCACGACCTACATCTGGTTCGACAAGTGGTTCGATTTCGCCGCGATCTTGAAGGACATCGGAAAGCGCCCGTTCATCACGGTGGGCTTCGCGGCGTTACTGTTATTGATTCCGCTGGCGGCGACGTCGCCGCGCGCAGCCGCGCGTAGGCTGGGCCGGCGCTGGCAGACGCTGCATCGCGCCATATATGCAATCGCCGCGCTCGCGATTTTGCATTTCTGGTGGATGAAGGCGGGCAAGCACGACCTGATTTTGCCGAAAGTGTACGGTACGGTCGTCGTTGCGCTGCTGGGCTGGCGGCTGCTCGCGTGGGTGCGGGCGAAGATCGCCGCCGCTCGCTCGCGAGTTTGAACGGCTCGAATCGGTTGGCGGGCGGGCACGGGCCCGGCCCCGCCCGGCCTTCTGTCAAGCCGGCAAGATCGATTCGCCGGCAAACAACTCCGGCAAGGTCTCGCGTGCGCGTGCAAGGTGGACGTCGTTGCCGTCGACCATGACCTCGGCGGCGCGCGGGCGCGTGTTGTAGTTCGAACTCATCGAGAACGCGTACGCACCTGCCGATCGAATCGCGAGCAAATCGCCGGGCGCGACGGCGAGCGAGCGCTCGCGGCCGAGCCAGTCGCCGCTTTCGCAGACAGGGCCGACGACATCGTAGACGTGCGGCGTTTCTTGACGCGGCACGACCGGCTCGATCGCGTGGTAGGCCTGGTACATCGCAGGCCGCGCGAGATCGTTCATTGCGGCGTCGACGATCACGAAGTTCTTCTCTGCCCCCGGCTTGAGGAACTCGACGCGCGTGAGCAAGATGCCGGCGTTGCCCGTGACGGAACGGCCCGGCTCGAAAAATACTTCACGATGGCCGTGGCCGCGCGCGTCGATGCGCTCGAGCATCGTGCGCACGAACAGGCCGGTATCGGGGGGCGTCTCATCCGAGTACGTGATGCCGAGGCCACCGCCCACGTCGATGTGATGAATACGTGCGCCGTCCGTTTCGATCTGCGTGACGAGATCGAGCAGCTTATCGAGCGCGTCGAGGTAAGGCGCGATTTCGGTGATCTGCGAACCGATATGGCAGTCGATCCCGACCACCTCGAGATACTCGAGCGCCGCGGCGGTGCGATAAGCAGACCGCGCTTCGTCGAATGCCACGCCGAATTTGTTGGCCTTGAGCCCCGTCGAGATGTACGGGTGCGTCTTAGGATCGACATCGGGATTGACGCGCAGTGAGATCGGCGCCTTCTTGCCGAGTTCGCGCGCGACCGCGTTCAGGCGATCGAGCTCGGGGATCGATTCGACGTTGAAGCACTTCACGCCGGCATCGAGTGCCTGACGCATCTCGTCCGCGCTCTTGCCGACACCCGAGAACACGACGTCTTTTGCTTGCCCCCCTGCCGCGAGTACGCGGGCGAGTTCGCCGCCGGAAACGATATCGAAACCGGCGCCGAGGCGCGCGAAAACGTTGAGCACGGCCAGATTGCTATTGGCCTTCACGGCAACGTGAACGGTCGCCCGGTGTCCCTTGCACGCTTGGGCATAGGCTTGATACGCCTCGGTCAATGCCGCGCGCGAATAGACGAAGAGCGGTGTGCCGAAGCGTTCGGCGAGCGTGACGGCACTGACGCCTTCGGCGTGCAGAACGCCGTCGACATAGGCGAAGGCGGAGTGAGACATGCGGAAGTCCTGCGTTATTGATCGGATGCGGGGCTCGAAGCGGGGGCGGGTGCCGCCTGCTTGTCGTTCGGTGTTGCGCCAAGCGAATCGGCGGGTGCGAGGGCGAGCGGGGTGCGCGCGGCGGTGCCTGACGCGGCGGACTCGGCCGGCGCGCCGGCACTCGCGCCCGATGCCGGCGGCACGGTTTGCAACTCAGGCTTTTCAGGCAGCGGTGGAACCGTCGGCAGGTAAAGCGGCCCACGTTGACCGCAACCGGTCAGCGCTGCGCTTGTCGCAACGGCCAAAGCCGCTACAATCGCGCTCATCCTGAAAACGACTCGCATGACTGTCTCTAGTGAGATTGTGAGTTTAGAGTTTAACCGGCGGAGTTTAGCATGACCGATAGCGACTACCTTTCCCGCGCCGAAGCGGTGCTCGCGCGCCTCGAGCAGGCCGTCGACGAGAACGACGCCGATATCGAACTCGATCGCAGCGGCAACGTGTTGACGCTCGAATTCGAGAACGGCTCGAAGATCATCGTCAATCTGCAACCGCCGATGCAGGAAATCTGGATCGCGGCGAAGGCGGGCGGATTTCACTTCAAGTTCGTGAATGGACAATGGCTCGATACGCGTAACCACAGCGAGTTTTTCGAGTCGCTGTCCGCTTACGCCACGCAGCAGGCCGGCGAGCCGGTGAAGTTCTCGGCCTGATGCGCGGCCTGCGGGCCTAGAACGCGCTGCCGCGCAGGTCGGCTAAAGGCTCGGCTCGTTGCATCGGTTGGGCCGCCCTCGGTGTTTCGCGCGGTTCGCCGGTTTCACTCTCGGTATCGGCACCGCTAGCCCGAGCCTGTATCGCCGGTTCGCTGATGCCGACGGTTGCAACGAAGCCGTGGCCCGGCAGGAACGTATCGAAATACAGCTCTCCGTCGATCGAAGTGACATCGGATGGAGGCGGCATCTCGTATTCGGGCACGCCCTTCAGCGCTTGCCGCATGTAATCCATCCACACAGGCAATGCCACGCCGCCGCCGGTCTCGCGATCGCCGAGGCTGCGCGGCGCGTCGTAGCCAATCCACGCGATCGCCGCTAGCGTGTGCTGGTAGCCGGCGAACCAGGCGTCGCGCGAATCGTTCGTCGT
>JBQCDS010000004.1:0-9207 GCA_051961035.1 Trinickia sp.
CTCCGCCCCGCTGTTTTTTATGGCGGCGCATCGACGCCACCGGGGTGCATGGAGCATGAACCATGACAATGCGCCCTCACCGCTAGGCGGGCTCAATCATGTCGAAGAAACGCACATCTCCCAACCGCAACGTCCAGATCGCCGATCAAATCCAACGCGATCTGTCCGAGCTGATCGCGCGCGAAGTGAAAGATCCGCGCATCGGGCTCGTCACGATTCAAAGCGTCGAGCTCACGCCCGATTACGCGCACGCCAAGGTCTATTTCACGACGCTGACGGGCGATGCGCAGGCCACGCAGGTCGCGCTTAATCATGCGGCCGGGCATTTGCACAACTTGCTGTTCAAGCGTTTGCACATTCACACGGTGCCTACGCTGCATTTCCACTATGACAAATCGATCGAGAAGGCCGTGGAAATGTCGCGCCTGATCGATGAAGCGAACGCCACGCGCGCGAAAGACGATTGAACTGATTCGATGAAACAACCGCAACGTCCGCGCGTGCCGCGTCGCGCGCTCGATGGCGTCTTGCTGCTCGACAAGGGGCTCGGGCTCTCGAGCAACGATGCGCTCGTGCGCGCCAAGCGCTTATTCCTCGCCCAGAAAGCGGGGCACACGGGCACGCTTGATCCACTCGCTTCCGGCTTGCTGCCGCTGTGCTTCGGAGAAGCGACCAAGTTCTCGCAAGACTTGCTCGAAGCCGACAAGATGTATGAAGCCACGATGCGTCTCGGCGTCCGCACGAGTACGGGCGACGCGGAAGGCGAAGTGCTGGAAACGCGCGCCGTCGATGCCGGCATCGACCACTTGAAGATCGAAGCGGTGCTGGCGCGTTTTCGCGGGACCATTTCACAAGTGCCGCCGATGCATTCGGCGCTCAAACGCGACGGCAAACCACTCTACGAATATGCGCGTGCGGGCCAGGTTGTCGAACGCGCGGCGCGCGAAGTCACGATTCATGCGCTGGAACTATTGGGCGTTGCGATGCCCAATGTGACGTTTCGCGTTACATGCAGCAAAGGCACCTACGTGCGCACGCTGGCCGAGGATATCGGCGCGGCCCTAGGCTGCGGGGCGCACCTCGTCGCGCTCAGACGCACTGGGGTGGGCGCGCTGACGCTCGATGGCGCCGTCACGCTCGAGGCACTCGAGGCGATGGACAGCGCCGAACGCGATGCGTGCTTGCATCCGGTCGACGCGCTGCTCTCGACGTTCCCCCTCGTGCGGCTTAGCGCTGCCGAAGCGAAGCGGTTCTTGCAGGGCCAGCGGTTACGCTTGGCCGATCTGCCGCCGCCCGTTGCGCAAGCGCCGGCAGGCCAAGAAGAAGTGACGGATACGCGCGTGCGAGTCTATCGCGACGAAGATGGTGCGCTGCTCGGTGTCGCGAGAGCGGCTGACGGCGTTCTTGCGCCTGAGCGCCTGATCGCCACCGCGCGTGTATAGGCGCGGGTCAGCGATAAGCGATAAGCGATAAGCGATAAGCGATAAGCGATCGACGTGCTCGGCCCTCGATCATCGCGGCGGTAGGCATCGCACGGGTGCTCGTGCGAATGCCGGATCGCAGCCGAGCAAACGCGCTGAGCCAAGATTCGTCACGGCCGCTCCCCGGATGCCACCCGCGCAGCGGCCGTGGCTCAATGCGCCGCGGACGCAGCGGCGCTCGAATCCCCGCCTCCGCTACGCTCGGGCTTGGTAATCCAAATGAGCGCGATCAGCACGAGGAAGATGACCGACGAAATATAGAAGAGGTCGTTCACGCCGAGCTGTGCCGCCTGTTGGGTAACGAGCCGATCGAATAGGCTGTAGCCCTGCGGCGTATCCAAGCCAAGATGGCCGAGCTGCGTCATCGATTGGCCGAAGGTCGGATCGAATGCGCTGGCGCGCTCGGTCAACTGCGCATGGTGGAAGCTGGTGCGGTGATCCCAGGCGGTGGTGAAGATGGAGGTGCCGATGCCGCCGCACATGATCCGCACGAAGTTCGACAGCCCCGAGGCCGCCGCGATGCGATGGCCGGGCAGCCCGGATAGTGTGATCGAGACAAGCGGAATGAAGAAGCCGGCCATCGCGATGCCTTGGACGAGCGTCGGCAACGTGAGCGACCACGTATCGACGCCGGTCGTGTAGCGCGAACGCATCCAGAAGCACAGCGCGAACACGATGAACGCCGCCGTGGCGATCTTGCGCGGGTCCGTGCGCGGCAAGAACTTGCCGGTCACCGGGGAGAGCAGGATCGCGAACACGCCTACGGGCGCCATGACGAGGCCGGCGTCCGTCGCCGTGTAGCCGATATCGGTTTGCAGCCAGAGCGGCAGCAGCACGAGATTGCCGAAGTACAGGCCGTAGCCGATCGACAGCGCGATGGTGCCGCCCGTGAAATTACGCTCTTTGAACAGCGACAAATCGACGACAGGATGATCGGCCGTCAATTCCCAAATCACGAAGAAGGCGAAGCCGATCAGGGCCGTGAGCGCGAGCACGACGACGGTCGTCGACGAGAACCAATCCAGATCCTTGCCTTGATCGAGCATCACCTGGAGCGCGCCCACCCAAATCACGAGCAGCGCGAGGCCGACCGCATCGATGGGCGCCTTTTTGATGGCCGAATCGCGAGTACGGAAGATGGCCCACGTCGCGATCGCCGCGACAATACCGACGGGAATGTTGACGTAGAAGATCCACGGCCACGAGATGTTGTCCGAAATCCATCCGCCGAGAATCGGCCCGGCGACGGGGGCGATCAGCGTCGTCATCGACCACATCGAGAGCGCGAGCGGCGCTTTCGCGCGCGGATAACTCGCGAGCAGCAGCGTTTGCGACAGCGGAATCATCGGGCCCGCGACAGCGCCTTGGATCACCCGCGAAAAGAGCAAAAACGGAAGCGTGGGCGAAAGCCCGCACATCCACGATGACAACACGAACAAGATGATCGATGCGAGGAATAGGCGAACCTGCCCCAACCGTTCCGTGAACCAGCCTGTCAGCGGCACGGAAATGGCGTTGGCGACGGCGAACGATGTGATGACCCACGTCCCCTGATCGGACGAGACGCCCAGGTCGCCCGAGATAGTGGGAATCGACACGTTCGCGATCGACGTGTCGAGCACGTTCATGAACACCGCGAGCGAGACGGCGATCGTGCCGATCACGAGCGAGGCGCCGGTGAGCGGCGGATGCGGGGCTTGGGGCTGAGCCATTGAGCAGGTGACCTCGGATCCTTCGTTGAGTTGCTTGATGAGCGATGCTTCGTGTGGACGCGTGCTTACATCAGCTTCGAGCCGCGGTGGCTCGCGACCTTCGCGCCGTGGGCGGCGGACGCGTGCGCGTGGGCGCTCGCGCTCGGCTGCTTTTGGCTCGTCTGCTTTTCCTGTGCGAGGCCCGCGTTGGCACCGGCATTTTCGGCGATGATGCGTGCGATTTCGGCATCCGCATTGGCGCCGTACTTGTCGAACACGTTCGTCTGATAGACCGTGTTCTGCGCGTTGCCGAGCTGGCTGCCCGAGTCGTTCTTGATATTGACGTCGACTTGCATCGACAAGCCGATACGCAGCGGATGCGCGCGCAATTCGGCCGGATCGAGCGCGATGCGCACGGGCAGACGCTGCACGACCTTGATCCAGTTGCCCGTTGCGTTTTGCGCTGGCAGCAGCGAGAACGCCGAACCCGTGCCGGCCGAGAAGCCGACGACCTTGCCGTGATAGACGACGGACGAGCCGTAAATATCGGCCGTGAGTTCGACCGGCTGCCCAATGCGCATATGCTTGAGCTGCACTTCCTTGAAGTTCGCATCGACCCAGACGGAGTTAAGCGGCACGATCGCCATCAGCGGCGTGCCCGGCGAGACGCGTTGGCCGACTTGAACCGAGCGCTTCGCGACATAGCCCGTGACCGGCGCGGGCAGCACATTGCGCGCGTTGTTCAGGTAGGCGTCGCGCACCTTGGCAGCGGCGGCGAGCACGTTCGGGTGCGTGGCGATCGTCGTGTTCGACGTCAACGCGCGATTCGATGCCAGTTGCTGATCGGCGGCATCGAGCGCAGCTTGGGCGGCCTTCACGGTGTCGCGAGCGTGCGAGATTTCTTCCTGTGACACGGCGCCCGTTTGGGCAACGGCCAGGCGACGGCGCAAGTCGTCTTGCGCGCGCGACAGATCGGCTTGCCGCTGAGCGATTTGCGCTTGATATTGGCCGTTGTTCACGAACAGGCCCCGCACTTGCCGCACGGTTTGCGCGAGATTGGCCTCGGCCTGCTGTAACGCGACCTTCGCGTCCGCGCCATCGAGCACGATCAGCGGATCGCCGGACTTGACCGTTTGCGTGTCGTCCGCGTTGACGGCGATGACCGTGCCCGTCACTTGCGGCGTGATCTGCACGACGTTGCCGTTCACGTATGCATCGTCGGTGTCCTCATGAAAGCGCGCGTCGAGGAAGTAATACAAGCCGTATGCGACGGCCGCGATCAGGATGACGCCGACGAGCAGCGTCATCAAGCGCTTGCGCTTGCTATTGTTGTTCTGCGACTGCACGCTCGCGGCGGTCTGTTGAGTGTCGCTCATGGAAATGCTCTCCGTTTCTCGAGTAACGAGTCTTGATCGCTCGCAGCTCTATCGTTGAATCTTGCTTAAGTCTAGATTGGGACCGGTACCGGCGGCTGCCGCGGCATTAACCTTTCGGTGCCGGCGTTGCTGCCACGTCGCTCGTCGCCGGTACCGCCACGCCTGCGGCCTGCGCGTCGAAGCCGCGGCCGAGCGCTCGAATGAGCGCGAACTGCAAATCCCGGCGCTTCATCTTCAGGTTCGTGACGGTCTGCTCGGCCGCGAGCCGGTTGTTGTCGGCAGTCAGCACTTGCAGTTGCGGCGACAGCCCGGCCTTGTAGCGGATGACGGCCAATCGATACGCCTCGCCCGACGCATCGAGCGCGCGCTGGGCGTCGCTCATTTCGGTATCGATCGCGCGGATCGAGGCGACTTGCGTCGCGACGTCCGACATGGCGTTGATCAGCGCTTGGTTGTAATTCGCTACGTCGAGTTCGAAGTCGGCGTAGCGGCCCTTGAGTTGCGCGCGCAGCGCGCCGGCGTCGAAGATCGGCAGGTGGATCGCGGGCCCCGCTTGAATCGTTCGGCTCGCCGCCAGCAGGAAGCGACTCCATCCGAACGCATCCAAACCGATGCTCGCCGCCAGATTGATGTCGGGGAAGAACTCGGCCTTCGCTTCCTTGACGTTCGCGAGCGCGGCTTCGACTTGCCAGCGCGCCGCCACGATGTCGGGACGCCGCGAGACGAGATCGGCGGGCAAGTTCGACGGCAGGGTCACCGCGCCGCCTGGTGCGAGCACGGGCTCGGCGATCGCTAGGCCGCGATCGGGGCCTTGTCCGAGCAGCGCGGCCAACTGAAAGCGCACCGATTTAATTTGCCCGTCGAGATCGGAGAGCGTGGCCTGGCTCGTCGCGATGTTGCCGTTCGCCGTTTCCTTTTCGACGTTGGTATCGAGGCCTGCCGCCACCCGGCCGTTCGTGATCGTGCCGACTTCCTGGCGGTTGCGGATTTCGCGCGCGGCGATGTCGCGCAGCGCGTAAAGTTCGGCGAGCTGGTTGTAGGCGCGCGCGACAGACGCCGCCAGCGTGATGCGCGCTTCCTGCATGTCGGCCTCGGCCGCTTTTTCCTGGGAGAGCGATGCATTCACGCGCGCCCGGTTCTTCCCCCACAGATCGAGATCAAACGAGGCGCTCGCCAGCGCATTGTGCTCGGTGAACCAATTGCCGCCGAACGGAGGTGGGTAGAGGGCATTGGCCGACAGCCGCTCGCGCGTGATGGCGTAGCTGCCGTTGACTTTGGGCAGCAAATCCGCGCGCGCGCCTTCGATGTACGACTGCGCCTTGGCGATGCGGGCTTGGGCTCGCGCGATGGAAGGGTTGCCTTTGAGCGCTTCGTCGATGAGTTTGGGCAGCTGCGGGTCGCCGAACTCGTTCGCCCAGTCGAGCGATGGCCACTGGCCGCCTTCGCCCGGCAAGCTCTGCGCCGATTCGAGCGCGCTCGTCTGCGCGATGTGCTTGTCGCTGCCGATGCCCGCGTAATTGGCGCAGCCGGCCATCGCCAGCACGGCAACGGCCACGGCGGTTGCGATGGCATAGCGGCCCGTGCGATAGCGGGCCGAGGGGGAAGCGGGGGGCATCGCACGGCCTTTCGATGTCAGTGTGATCATAGACTTTGCAACTTATTTTTTGCGATTGAATGTCGAAACTCGTTGCCGTGTCAGCCAACCGGCGAGCCGACGAAAACGCCGGCTCGGCTAGTGCGCGGCAGGATCGCCGGTATTGGCGAGGATTCGGCGAAGCATGCTCTTCAAAAATCCGACTTCCTCTGGCGTGAATCCGGCGAGCGCCTTATCGACGACGTTGCCGAAGATGTCCGGCATGCGCGCGGCTAGCTTGCGTCCGTCGTCGGTGACAGCCAGATGGACGGCGCGGCGATCTTCCGAACTGCGCACGCGCGAGAGCAGATTACGCTTTTCCAGCCGATCGATCAGCCGAGTGACCGCACTTGCGTCAATCCCGTAATCCCGGGCCAGTTCGGCCGCCAGCGAGCATCGGCCGCTCGCGATCATGAACAGCATGCTTGCCTGCGTGCTCGTGATGCCCAGCTCACCCAGCGTGCGCTGCGTAATGAGATTCGAAAGGCTCGATTTCGCACGGGCGATGAGATAGCCGACGCTTTCATCGACCTGGTAGGTGCACGCCTCGGGCGGCAGCGGCGGTGGCGGTTTGCTCATGGCGACTTCCGTGCGGTTGCAATAGTTGACTAGGCATGATTGTAATCGCAAAACGTTGACTCGGCAAACATTCTCATGGGCCCCAAGAGAAACTTGCCTGCCCCGCCGAACTCGCACTATTAAGTGGGTCCTTAACGCGAGCCGGTCATTATGCGGCTTTCCGCGTGTTCGTGCTTGCCGGCGCGCAACCGCAGCGACGAAGCAAGCAACGCATGGACCTGGCTCGATCGATGCGGCACCTGGTTCGTGTATCACGTGCGCGTGCTAGAATTCCAAGTTACCCAAAAAGTGCGCGCACCCGTTTTTGGCTTTCGTCGCATTCTGTTTCGCGCACGCAACCGCCCCTTATTTCTATGACTCGCGCTATACGCAACATCGCCATCATCGCCCACGTCGACCATGGCAAGACCACGCTCGTGGACCAACTGCTTCGCCAATCGGGCACCTTCCGCGAAAACCAACAGATCGCGGAACGGGTGATGGATTCGAACGACATCGAAAAAGAGCGTGGTATCACGATCTTGGCGAAGAACTGCGCGGTCGAGTATGAGGGCACGCACATCAATATCGTCGATACCCCGGGCCACGCCGACTTCGGTGGCGAGGTCGAGCGCGTGCTGTCGATGGTCGATTCGGTGCTGCTGCTCGTCGATGCCGTCGAGGGTCCGATGCCGCAGACGCGCTTCGTGACGAAGAAGGCGCTCGCGCTCGGTCTCAAGCCGATCGTCGTGATCAATAAGATCGATCGTCCCGGTGCGCGCATCGATTGGGTCATCAACCAAACCTTCGACTTGTTCGACAAGCTCGGCGCCACGGAAGAGCAGCTCGATTTCCCGATCGTCTACGCGTCGGGGCTGAACGGCTATGCGTCGCTCGATGCGAGCGCGCGCGAGGGCGACATGCGTCCGCTGTTCGAGGCGATCCTCGAGCACGTGCCCGTGCGCGATGCGGATCCCGATGGTCCGTTGCAGCTTCAGATCACCTCGCTCGACTACTCGACGTACGTCGGCCGTATCGGTGTCGGACGCGTCGCGCGCGGGCGCATCAAGCCCGGCCAACAGGTCGCGCTGCGTTTCGGCCCCGATGGCGACGTGCTCAATCGCAAGATCAACCAAGTGCTCTCGTTCCACGGGCTCGATCGCGTGCAGGTCGAGGAAGCCCAAGCGGGCGACATCGTCCTCATCAACGGCATCGAAGACATCGGCATCGGCGCCACCATCTGCTCGCCGGATACACCCGAGGCCTTGCCGATGATCACCGTCGACGAGCCCACGCTGACGATGAATTTCCTCGTGAACTCGTCGCCGCTGGCCGGTAAGGAAGGCAAGTTCGTCACGAGCCGGCAAATCCGCGATCGCCTGACGCGCGAGCTCAATCACAACGTGGCGTTGCGTGTGCGCGACACCGGCGATGAAACGGTGTTCGAAGTGTCGGGCCGGGGCGAGCTTCACTTGACGATTCTGATCGAGAACATGCGCCGCGAGGGCTACGAGCTGGCGGTGTCGCGTCCGCGTGTCGTGTTGCACGAAGTGGACGGCGTCAAGCACGAGCCGTACGAACTGTTGACGGTCGATGTCGAAGACGGCAACCAAGGCGGCGTCATGGAAGAGTTGGGGCGCCGCAAGGGCGAGTTGCTCGACATGGCGTCGGACGGACGCGGCCGCACGCGCCTCGAGTACAAGATCCCGGCGCGCGGGTTGATCGGCTTCCAGGGCGAATTCATGACGCTCACGCGCGGCACGGGCCTCATGAGCCACGTGTTCGACGAATACGCGCCTGTGAAGGAAGGCTCGCTTGGCGAGCGCCGCAACGGTGTGCTGATTTCGCAAGACGACGGCGCGGCCGTGGCCTATGCGCTGTGGAAGTTGCAAGATCGCGGCCGCATGTTCGTGAAGCCCGGCGACGCGCTGTACGAAGGCATGATCATCGGTATCCACAGCCGCGACAACGATCTGGTCGTGAACCCGATCAAGGGCAAGCAGCTCACCAACGTTCGGGCATCGGGCACCGACGAAGCCGTGCGCCTCGTACCGCCGATCCAAATGTCGCTCGAATACGCGGTCGAATTCATCGACGACGACGAACTCGTGGAAGTGACGCCGCAATCGATTCGTTTGCGCAAGCGTCACCTCAAAGAGCACGAGCGCCGTCGCGCAAGCCGCGAGGCGTCGGCCGATTAACGCACGACGTCTTCTCATGGGGCGCGATCGCATCGCGTCCGGGAATCCGGCAAGCCACCTTCGCGGGTGGCTTTTTCTTTGCTGGAAGGGCTAACGCGGCAATTCTGGGCGATCGAGACTATTCGTTCTGTGATATGCTCCGCGTGCTAGTTTTAGGTCCTTCCAAGCAAGACTTGATTCGCGCAATCCGCTAAACGGTCAGGCCGTGTCGCGGAAGGTTGAGTAACCCGCTATTTCTCGAGAAGCTCGAAGAAAGGTGAGCGTAAA
>JBQCDS010000005.1:0-9828 GCA_051961035.1 Trinickia sp.
CGGCGAAGGCTGCGTCGGCGGCCGCCGCTCCCGCTTCTTCCGTGCCGGCCGGCTCGGCGGGGGCGTCCGCTGTCGCCAAGGCTGCGCCGCCTACCACGGGCGTTGCCTCCAATGCCGCCGCCGCTTCGGCCCCGGTCACGGCGCAGCACTCGTTGCCGAACGCCGCCGCAGGCGGGCATGCGTGGTCCGGCGCGATCGAACCAGCGCCGGCGCCGGCGAGCGCGCCCGCTGCGACGCCGGCATCCGCCGCCGGCGCTAGCGAGGAAGCCGCCGCGAGCGCCGCGACTGCGCCGGCGGCATCCGTGCCCGCCACGACGAGCGCGCCGAAGCCCGCCGTTGCAACTTCCGCAGTTGCCGCGCCGGCCGTTGCCTCGTCTCACCCGAAAGTGTCGAGCCTTCAACAACTGCTGACGCTCAAGAATCGCGTCCTCATGGAATTGCAGCGGCACGGGTTCGGCAAGCCTTCCGCAGGGCGCCCCGGCGCACCTGCCAGTGCACCCGCTGGTGCGCCGGCCGGTGCTTCGGGTTTCGCGCAAGCGCCGGCCTCGGGCGGTGTCGTGGGGCCCGCGCCGGGCCCGTCGCGCGCCGCCGCTGCCGCCAATCAACCTTTTGTGCCCTCGGGCGGTTCCGGCTTGTCACACAATGCCGTTCCGGCTGTCGCGGCGATCGTTGCCGCCATCGTGGCGGCGCTACTCGTGGTGTTGATCGCGCTTGGCGTGAGCCGTCGTCGTCGGCACGCGCCGCCGCCCGCCGGCCCCGCAAGCACGGGAGCGGGCGCCGCTGCACCGATGCCCGGCGAGAGCTCGGACCCTGTTGCGGCCACGCCGGTTGCGGCGCCCGATGATCCAATCGCAGCCGAGTTCTTGGCGATCCTCGCACGCAATCCGACGAGCAAACGCGCGCTGATGGGCCTGGCCGCGCACTACGCCGAACGTAAGAACGTGCAAGGATTCGACGAAATCGCCCAGCGCATCTACCGACTATCGAGCGGTCGCGGCCCCAATTGGACCCACGTCGCCGCCATCGGGCGCCAGCTCGATCCCGACAATCCGCTATTCGCGCTCGAAGGCGGCGAACCGGCCGAGGACAACGCGTCTCCCACTGGAGAAGCGGGCGTGCCTGTCGCGCCGCCCCCGGAGACGAACCCCGTGGGCGTGCAGCCCGAGGCGGATATGTCCACCGAAGCGGCCGCGCCTCGCGTGCCCGAGCCTTCGCCGGATCTAGCGCCGGCTACGGAGCCGACGCGTTCCAGTGAGGCCGCGCCTGAGCCGCCGGCGGAAGACGCGCAGCCGATCCATCCGGAAGCGCACGAGCCGACGATGCTGCGCGCCGCCGCGCGGGAGGGCGAGGCGACGCTGCCCCCGGAGGCCGTCGCGGCATTGGACGGCCTCGACATCGGCCTGCCGCCGCGCGTCGGGCCGGCGATCGAAAGCCCCGCGCATTCCGCCCACGAAAAACCGGGCGAGCCGTTGCATGACGCGGCCGAGGAACCCGAGGAACGGGCCGCCGAGACAAACGCAGCCGCGTCAGCGGAGTGGCCACCCGCTCCCGAGCACGCGGAACGGGGCGCGGGCGAGGATCGCCTCGCGCCGGCCGCTCCCGCGACGCCCGAATCTCGTCCGGCTGTCACCGGCCTGGGCGCCGCGCCCGTCGGCCGTCTCAAGCTGTCTTTCGATCTCGACTTACCGGGCGAGCGCTCGGGGCAGCACGACGGGGAGCACGAGAGCGAGCAGGCCGACATCGAGCCAGTGCCGCAATTCACGCCGGAGCAGCTCGCGCGCATCGCTCGCAATAAGCTCGATCTCGCGGCCGAGTACATTTCGCTTGGTGATCTCGGCGGTGCGCGGACGCTGATCAATGAGGTGATCGACTCCAACGACGCGGCCACGCGCGACGAGGCGCATGCGATGCTGGCCACGCTCGCGCCGCTTTCCTGACGCGGCCGGCCATGCGCATCGCTCTCGGCATCCAATACGACGGCACGGCGTTTTGCGGCTGGCAATCGCAGCCGCACGGCAAGACCGTGCAAGACGCGCTCGAGCGCGCGCTGGAGGATTTCGCCTGCAAGCCGTTGCACACGATCGTGGCAGGCCGCACGGATACCGGCGTGCATGGGCTCGGGCAAGTCGTCCACTTCGACACCGATCTCGATCGTCAAGCGTTTTCCTGGGTGCGCGGCACGAATGCTTTCTTGCCGCCGTCCGTGGCCGTCCATTGGGCCAAACCGATGCCCGAGGATTTTCACGCCCGGTTTTCCGCTTTCGAGCGAACTTACTACTACGTGTTGTACGTGAATCCCGTCCGTTCGCCGATGCTGACGGGCCGCGCCGGCTGGATTCACACGCCGCTCGATATCGACGCCATGCGCGCGGCGGCGCAGTGCCTGATCGGCGAGCACGATTTTTCCGCGTTTCGCTCGTCCGAGTGCCAGGCAAAGACACCGGTGAAGCACCTCTACCAAATCGACATCCGTCGGGCCGGCGACTTGATCCATTTTCGTTTTCGCGCGAATGCGTTCTTGCATCATATGGTTCGCAACTTGATGGGGTGCCTCGTGGCCGTCGGCCGGGGCCGCTATCCCGCGTCGTGGCTGGCCGAGGTGCTCGCCAGCCGCAACCGCGACCGCGCCGCGCCTACTTTCATGCCCGAGGGCCTTTACCTGGCCCATGTGGGCTATCCCGAGGCTTTCGCGGTGCCGCCCGCGCCTCTCGGAAGCGTGCCTTGGAGCGGCATTTGGAGCGAGTGAGTTCATGACAAACGCTGTCCCCGGTTCGCAATCCGATTCGCAATCAGGTTCGCAATCCGTTGCCCCGCATTCCACGCGCACTCGGGTCAAGCTGTGCGGCTTGTCGCGCCGAGCGGATGTCGAGCTGGCCGTCGAGTTAGGCGCCGACGCGATCGGCTTCGTCTTTTATCCGCCGAGCCCGCGCTCGGTCGGCGTGGCCGAGGCGATCGATCTGGCGGCGGCGCTGCCGCCGTTCGTCTCCGTCGTCGGTCTGTTCGTGAATCCGACCGCCGCCTGGGTGGGCGAAGTGACGAGCAACGTGCCGTTGACGATGCTGCAGTTCCATGGCAACGAAACGGCCGCGCAGTGCGAGCAGCTTGCGAGCGTGGCGGGACTGCCGTGGCTGCGCGCCTTGCGCATTGGCCCGGATACGCGGCCTTCCGATTTGGTAGAATCGGCTTTCAACTATTCGACAGCCGGCGGCTTGCTCTTCGACACCCTCGTCGAAGGCTATGGCGGCGGCGGGAAGACATTCGATTGGTCACTTATTCCAGCAGAGCTCGCGCGTCGGGCCGTTTTGAGTGGTGGGTTGAACGCGCAAAACGTCGGTGACGCCATTCGACGTGTGCGCCCGTATGCGGTCGATGTCTCGAGCGGCATCGAACTGCCGGGCGCCAGGGGCGTGAAGGATTCCGCCCGAATGGCGGCGTTCGTGCGCGCGGTGCGCGAGGCGGACGCCGGATGAGAATGGCTAGGCGGCGCGGCTCTCCATGAATACGCGCCTCGCTGCCACTGCGAAGAGTGACAACCATGTACAACCTTCCTGATCAACGGGGCCATTTCGGCCCGTACGGCGGCACGTTCGTCGCCGAAACGCTCGTGCATGCTCTCGACGAGCTGCGCATTGCTTACGAGAAGTACAGCCAAGATCCCGAGTTCATCGCCGAATACGAGCACGAGCTCAAGTACTTCGTCGGCCGTCCGTCGCCCGTCTATCACGCGCGGCGCTGGAGCGAGCTGCTCGGTGGCGCGCAACTCTTCCTCAAGCGAGAAGACCTCAATCACACGGGCGCGCACAAGGTCAACAACGTGATCGGCCAAGCGCTGCTGGCCAAGCGCATGGGCAAGCCACGCGTGATCGCCGAGACGGGCGCGGGCCAGCACGGCGTCGCCACCGCCACGATCGCGGCACGTTTCGGCATGGAGTGCGTGGTCTACATGGGCGCCGAGGACGTGCGGCGGCAAGCGGCCAACGTCTATCGGATGAAGCTGCTCGGCGCCACGGTGGTGCCCGTCGAATCCGGTTCGCGCACGCTCAAGGATGCATTGAACGAGGCGATGCGCGACTGGGTAACGAACGTCGAAAGCACGTTCTACATCATCGGCACCGTTGCAGGCCCCCATCCGTATCCCATGATGGTCCGCGATTTTCAGCGCGTGATCGGCGACGAATGCCGCGTGCAAATGCCCGAACTCACGGGGCGTCAGCCCGATATGGTGATCGCCTGCGTCGGTGGCGGCTCCAATGCGATGGGCATCTTCTATCCGTATATCGACGACACGGCCGTCAAGCTCGTCGGTGTGGAGGCTGCGGGCGACGGGATCGAGACGGGGCGCCACGCGGCGTCGATCATCGGCGGCACCCCTGGCGTACTGCACGGCAACCGCACTTACCTGCTTCAGGACGAAAACGGCCAAATCATCGAGACGCATTCGATTTCGGCGGGCCTCGACTATCCGGGCGTCGGCCCCGAGCACGCTTGGCTGAAAGATAGCGGCCGCGCACAGTACGTCGGCATCACCGACGAAGAAGCGCTCAAGGCGTTCCACGATTGCTGCCGGATCGAGGGCATCATCCCCGCGCTCGAGTCGAGCCACGCACTCGCCTATGCGGCCAAAATCGCGCCCACGCTGTCGCGCGATACGCATCTGCTCGTGAATCTTTCCGGTCGCGGCGACAAAGACATGCACACAGTCGCTGAACGGTCGGGCCTCGCGCTCTGAGCATCGATCCTGGCAATGCGCGATCTCATCGACGAATTCGACGCGCCGCAGGCCGCGGGCGGTGCGCTCGGCAGCACGAGCGCACCGAGGCAGGCGATCGATCTGCACAACCGCGATTTTCTAGCGGATGCGCAGGCGTTGCCTGACGGCTCGATCGACCTCATCGTCGCCGACCCGCCGTACGGACTAGGCAAAGACTACGGCAACGATTCCGACCTGCGTTCCGGCGAAGCCTTTCTCGCATGGACGCGCGGTTGGCTCGAGTTGGCCATTCCGAAGCTGAAGGCAAGCGGTTCGCTCTACGTGTTTTGCACCTGGCAGTACGCGCCGGAAATCTTCTCGTTCCTGAAGACGAAACTCACGATGGTCAACGAGATCATCTGGGATCGGCGCGTGCCCAGCATGGGCGGCACGACGCGTCGTTTCACGTCCGTGCACGACAACATCGGGTTTTTCGCGGTATCGAAGGATTACTACTTCGATTTGGATCCGGTGCGAATTCCGTACGACGCGGCGACGAAAAAGGCGCGATCTCGCAAGCTCTTCGAAGGTAGCAAGTGGCTCGAAGTCGGCTACAACCCGAAGGACGTCTGGTCGGTGTCGCGCCTGCATCGTCAACATGCGGAGCGTGTCGATCACCCGACGCAAAAGCCCTTGGAAATCGTCGAGCGGATGGTGTTGTCGAGTTGCCCGCCCGGCGGCCGCGTGCTCGATCCGTTCATGGGCAGCGGCACGACGGCGGTGGCTTGCGCGCGGAATGGGCGCGGATTCGTCGGCTATTAGATCAAAGAAAATTACTGCGCGATCGCGCGCGAGCGCGTGGCCGCCTTGAGCGGCGCACCGTCCGACGCGCCCGCCGTCGCTTCGTAAGCGGCGCGGCGATCGCACTTATCGGTAGAAAAACATCATGTCCCGTATCGAACACAAGTTCGCGGCGCTGGCCGCACAGAACAAGAAAGGCTTGATTCCATTCATCACGGCCGGCTATCCGGACCCGGCGCGCACCGTCGAATTCATGCACGCGCTGGTGGCCGGCGGAGCCGACGTCATCGAACTCGGCGTGCCGTTCTCCGATCCGATGGCCGACGGCCCCGTCATCCAGCGCTCGTCCGAGCGCGCGCTCGAGAAAGGCGTCACGCTGAAGCACGTCTTGGCCGACGTGAAGCGGTTTCGCGAGCAAGATGCCGACACGCCGGTTGTACTCATGGGCTATGCCAACCCCATCGAACGGATGGGCGTGGATGCATTCGCGGCGGCGGCGCTCGATGCCGGCGTCGATGGGGTGTTGACGGTCGATTACCCGCCCGAGGAATCGGCCGACTTCGCCGCGCGCATGCGTGCGTCCGGCATCGATCCGATCTTCTTGCTGGCGCCGACATCGACCCACGAACGCATCGCGGCCGTTGGCAACGTGGCGAGCGGTTACGTCTACTATGTATCGCTAAAAGGCGTGACCGGTTCGGCAAATCTGGACGTTTCCAGCATCGCGAGTAAAATCCCGGCCATCAAGTCGCAGGTGCGCTTGCCGGTCGGGGTCGGATTCGGCATCCGGGACGCCTCCACGGCACGCGCGGTAGCACGCGTGGCCGACGCCGTGGTGATCGGCAGCCGGCTCGTCCAACTGCTCGAGGAAGTACCGCCGCAGACGGCCGCGTCGGAGCTGACGAGCTTCGTCGCCGAAATACGCCGGGCGCTCGACGGCGCCTGACGTCTCGGGGGCGCATCGGCACGCCCGGCTTTTTCGCCGGGTTAGCCGAGCGCCCCGGTTCTCGCCGGTTGGCGGCGCGCACTGGCGCCGGGCGGCGAAAGACCGACGCGCCCACGTGCGCAAGAAACAACACCATTTGAAGGAAGAACGATGAGCTGGCTCGACAAACTGCTGCCGCCTAAGATCAAACAGACCGACCCGAAAAGCCGCAAGGGCATTCCCGAGGGGCTCTGGGTGAAGTGTCCGGCTTGCGAGGCGGTGCTGTACCGCAACGACGTCGAGGCGAATCTGCACGTTTGTCCCAAATGCAGCCATCACATGCGTATCGGCGCTCGCGCCCGTCTGGATGGGTTGCTCGATGCGGAAGGCCGCTACGAGATCGGCCAGGAAATCGTGCCGGTCGATGCGCTGAAGTTCAAGGACAGCCGCAAGTACCCCGAGCGCATCAAGGACGCGATGGACGACACGGGCGAAACCGACGCCATGGTCGTCATGGGCGGCGCGATTCACACGCTGCCGGTCGTCGTCTCCTGCTTCGAATTCGCGTTCATGGGCGGCTCGATGGGCTCGGTCGTCGGGGAGCGCTTCGCGCGTGGCGCGCAAAATGCGCTCGAACAACAGGTTCCGTTCATTTGTTTCACGGCCTCGGGCGGTGCGCGGATGCAAGAGAGCTTGCTTTCGCTCATGCAGATGGCGAAGACGACGGCCATGTTGACGAAGCTGGCCGATGCCAAACTGCCGTTCATTTCGGTGCTGACCGATCCGACGATGGGCGGCGTATCGGCGAGCTTCGCGTTCCTGGGCGATGTCGTGATCGCCGAGCCGAAGGCGTTGATCGGTTTCGCCGGCCCGCGCGTGATCGAGCAGACCGTGCGCGAGAAGCTGCCGGAAGGATTCCAGCGCTCCGAATTCCTGCTGCAAAAGGGCGCGATCGATATGATCGTCGATCGCCGCAAGCTGCGCGAGGAACTGGCGCGGCTGATCGCATTGCTTACGCGCCAGCCCGCGGACGCCGTCGCCTAAACGTTCAACGCTGTTCAACGCGGGGCGGCCCGCTCATTCGGATGACCACTTTTTCTTCTCTCGACGCCTGGCTCTCGCATCTCGAGTCGGCGCATCCGGTCGGCATCGACATGGGCCTCACGCGCATCGGCAAGGTGAAGGACGTGCTCGGGCTCGAGCTGACTTGTCCTGTCATCACCGTGGGCGGCACGAACGGCAAAGGCTCCACCTGCGCCATGCTGGAGGCGATCCTGCGCGCGGGGGGGTATCGCGTTGGCTGCCATACGTCGCCGCATTTGCTCGACTTCAACGAGCGCGCGCGCATCGACGGCCGCAATGCGACCGACGAGGAACTGCTCGCGCATTTCGAGGCCGTCGAGGCGGCGCGTACGAGCTTCGCCGAGCCGATCTCGCTGACCTACTTCGAATTCACGACGCTGGCGATTTTGCATTTGTATGCGTCGCTGCCGCTCGATGCCGTGATCCTCGAAGTCGGACTTGGCGGGCGGCTCGATGCCGTCAACATCGTCGACGCCGATTGCGCGATCGTCACGAGCATCGATATCGATCACACGGAATATCTCGGCGATACACGCGAGAAGATCGCCTTCGAGAAGGCCGGCATTTTTCGCTCGGGGCGGCCCGCCATCTGCGCCGATCCCGCCGCGCCTCAGACGCTCATCGACCACGCGCAAGCGATCGGCGCACAGCTTTGGCTGTTCGGGCGCGATTTCCGCTATGAAGGCAAGGCCGGCAGCGAGCGGCAGCAATGGAGCTATGTCGGCCCCACGATGCGGCGCTCGGCGCTCGCGTATCCTGCGTTGCGCGGCGCGAATCAGCTGATCAATACATCGGCCGCCCTGGCTGCGCTCGAGGCTTTGCGAGACCGGCTGCCGGTGTCGGCGCAAGACGTCCGGCTGGGCTTGGCCAACGTCGAACTGCCCGGGCGTTTCCAGGTGCTGCCGGGGCGCCCCGCGGTCGTGCTCGATGTGGGCCATAATCCGCACGCGGCGGCCGTCCTTGCCCAAAATCTGGGCAGCATGGGCTTTTTCCGTTACACCTATGCCGTGTTCGGCGCGATGCACGACAAGGACATCGCAGGCGTGATCAAGCATTTGAAAGGCGAGATCGATCACTGGTGCCTGACCGATTTGCCGCTCGGACGCGCCGCCCGAGCCGAGGATCTCGAAAAAATCTTGCGCGAGGCGGGTGTGGAAGAGGGCCCGGACAGCAGCATCACGCGTTTCGCATCGCCGGCCGACGCGTTTCAAGACGCGCTCAGCCGAGCAACAGAGGATGATAGAATCGCGGTTTTCGGCAGTTTCTATACGGTCGCCGGTGTGATGGCTTACCGTAAGTCTCGGCACCATTGACCGATGCGCGCCAGACGAATGGCCGCCCCCTCGAACTCAGCGATTCATGGGATTTTTTTCGTTCGGCAAGAAAGACGACGCACCGCGCCGGCGGGGCGCCGCCGCAAGATCCGCGCGTAGCGGGGGGGCGTTGGAAGGGCGCGAGGTGCGGCGCAGCCGTCGCGGCGAGCGCGCGAGCGATGCCGATGCCATGCTGCTCGATCCGACGTTGCCCGAAAAGCAGCGAGCGCGTCGGCGGCTCGTGGGTGCGATCGCACTCGTGTTGGCCGCGATCATCGTCTTACCGATGGTACTGGATTCGCACCCGAAGCCCGTGACCAACGACATCGCCATCGACATCCCGAATCGTCCCGCGCCAGTGCCGTCGCGAGCGAGCCATGATGGCGATCAAGACGTCCAAGCCGGTGTCGCGCTCGATGGAGCCGATATGAGTGGCTCGCGTTCCACGGTAGCGGGCGTCGCCTCCGCGCCCACGGCGCAGCAGCCGGCAGCCAAGGCGGCGCCGGCTGCGCAAACCCAATCCCAAACCCAGTCCAAGCAAGAGCAGGCCAAGTCGGCTCCTGCCAAGCAAGCGCAATCGGTCGGTTCGCAGGCGCAAACGCAGCGCTCCGGCAAAGCGGCCGCCTTGTCCGGGCCCGGCACCGCCGATGCCGATTCGGGCACGCCCGCCGCGCCTCCCGGCGCGCGATTTGCGGTGCAACTCGGCGTGTTCGCCGACGACGCGAGCGCGCGTGCGTGGGAAGCGAAATTGAAGGCTGCGGGCGTGCCCGCGTATGTCGAACATCGCAAGCAAGCCGACGGCAAGACGCGCGCGTTATTGCGCGCGGGCCCATTCGCCGATCGTGCGGCCGCATCGGCCGCGATCGCGAAAGTGCGCGGCGCCGGTTTGATGGCGAACGCGGGCAGCGCGGGGCAGTGACGGCACGATGCTGACGGCATTCGATTATGCGGCGCTGGCCATCGTCGGTTTGTCGGCCCTGCGCGGCGCGTGGCGTGGCTTGATGTCCGAGATATTC
>JBQCDS010000006.1:0-7377 GCA_051961035.1 Trinickia sp.
TTCACGAGCGCCGCCTCGGTATGGACGACGCGCATGCCGCGCCCGCCGCCGCCGCCCGCCGCCTTGATGATGACGGGGTAGCCGATCGAGCGCGCGATCTTGACGATTTCCTTCGGATCGTCGGGCAAGGCGCCTTCGGAGCCTGGCACGCACGGCACGCCCGTCTTGATCATCGTCTGCTTGGCCGAGACTTTGTCGCCCATCAGACGGATCGTTTCGGGACGCGGGCCGATGAAAGCGAAGCCCGATTGCTCGACGCGCTCGGCGAAATCGGCGTTTTCCGAAAGGAAGCCGTAGCCGGGGTGGATCGCTTCGGCATCGGTGACTTCCGCCGCGCTGATCAGCGCCGGCATGTTCAGGTAGCTCTGCGGTGACGGCGCCGGTCCGATGCAGACGGCTTCGTCGGCGAGCTTGACGTACTTGGCATCCTTATCGGCGGTGGAGTAGGCGACAACGGTCTTGACGCCGAGCTCACGGCACGCGCGCTGGATGCGCAACGCGATTTCGCCGCGATTGGCAATGAGAATTTTTTCAAACATGGGCAAGGTCCGACGCATTAATGGGCTCGTGCGTCGTGGGGCCGCGATGGATGGCGGCGCACGGCATTCGAGCGAAACGGCATACGCCCGGGGCTGGCGATCGCTCCCGGGCCCGCTTTGCGATCAGCCGATGACGAAAAGCGGCTGGCCGTATTCGACGGCTTGGCCGTTTTCGGTGAGGATTTCCTTCACGACGCCGGCTTTGTCGGCTTCGATTTCGTTGAGCAGTTTCATCGCTTCGATGATGCACAGCGTTTGACCTTCGTTGACCGTGTCGCCCACTTGGACGAACGCGGCGGCGCCCGGCGACGGGGAGCGGTAGAAGGTGCCGACCATCGGCGAGGTCACGACATGGCCCTGCACGGCCGCGGCGGGCGCGCCGGCGGCAGTTGCGGGCGCTTGCTCGAGCGCGCCGCCGACGGCTGCGGGAGCGGACGCCGGCAGGGGCGCGGCATAGGAGGCGGACGGCTGTACGTAAACCGGCGGCGCATTCTTCACGATGCGGACTTTGCCTTCGCCCTCGGTCACTTCGAGCTCGGAGATACCCGATTCGGAGACGAGGTCGATCAAAGTTTTCAGCTTACGTAAATCCATAGGGAATCCCCTTGTTCAATGCGTGGGGGGCCGGGGCGTGGCGGCGCCGATTTTGTGTTGTGTAATCAGCCGCGTGCGTCTTGCGACGCAAGCCGCTCGAGCGCGAACTCGAGTGCGTACAGATAACCCTTCCAACCGAGCCCGCAAATGACGCCTTCGGCTTGATCGGAAAAGTACGAGTGATGCCGGAACGGCTCCCGACGATGCACGTTCGAGAGATGAACCTCGACGAACGGGATGCCGACGCCCGCCAGCGCGTCGCGCAAGGCGACGCTCGTGTGCGTGTAGGCAGCAGGATTGATCAAGATGAACTCGACCGCTTCCGCACGAGCGGCTTGCACGCGATCCACGAGCTGGCCTTCGTGGTTGCTCTGAAACGTGACCAACTCGACGCCGGCTTGCCGCGCGCGAGCCTCGAGTGCCTGATCGATCTCGCCGAGCGTGACGCGGCCGTAAACCTCGGGCTCTCGCGTGCCCAGTAGGTTCAGGTTGGGGCCGTGCAGTACCAGCAGTCGTCTCATGGTTCGCTTGCGTTTCGCGGAATTGCGCGAACTTTAGCGCCGTTTGTCGAAACTTGTCTAGCAGCGGATGAAAATCTCAACGAACGAGACGGTATTTGTTACCAGGATCGGTGCGTGGCGCAGCCCAATTTCTGCGAATCGGCCGCCATCTGGCGCTGAATTCGCGGCATCTGCGCCTAAGCGGATTTTACGGCTCAAAGCGCGTCGAGCGTCTTGCGCAATTCGTCCGGGGCGACTTGTCCTAATTTTGTCGAACGTACCGCGCCGTTAGCGTCAATTACGACCGTGAAAGGTAAAGCGCCCGCCTTGTTGCCGAGGCTTCGCGCGAGATCCGCACCGCCGAATCCACTGACGAGGATCGGGTAGTCGACCGGCACCTTTTTCAGAAAACTTTCGACGTTTTGCGGCGAGTCGACTCCGATGCCCACGAACTGAATGCCCTTGGCCGCGTAGGCGTCGTGGAGGCGAACCAGCTCCGGCATCTCCGCCACACAAGGGCCACACCACGATGCCCAGAAGTTGACGACGAGCACGCGTCCCTTGTAACGAGCAAGCGTCTGCGTCTTGCCGGCGACGTTTTGCAACGACGTGGACATCAACTGCGCGACGGCATCGCTCGCCGGCGCGGCAGCGTCCAGGGCTTGCGCTTGCGGCACCGCAGCCGGGTGATTGTTGTCGTTAAGCAGCCATTGCCGCGCTCCGACCGCCAAGGCAGCCGCGACGATCGCAGTGCCCGCGACGGCGAATGGAATTTTCGTTTTCATGTGGCTACGTACTAATGCAGTGATCGAGTTCAATGGGTGAAGGGCGCGGCGTCGTCCTCGGCCAGCAGCGCCTGCACCGCCTCGGTGCTCGCGCGCGCCGCGCGTCCCCGCGAGTCGGCGCGCACGGCGCCGCGCAGGTCGTCCGTGTCGTACAGGGCGATGTGAATTCCGACCGCATCTTCATCGCGGGCGCCGCGCCACAGGAAGCTCAGCGTTTCGACATCGCCGCGCCCGCCGAAATGGCGCGTCTCCGAGACGTCGTACTGCACGTTCGCATTGAGGAGATAAATGGCGACTTCCTTGGCGTTGTCGCAGAAGACCTGCAAATGGATGTCCGAGTGCTCACCCGCCGTCCCGTTCCAGACAGCGCCGGTCAAATAGGGATGGAAGGCTGCGAGCCGCTTCATCCAGTCGAGCGCGATTTCGCGGAGCCGGCGCAGCACGGCCGGCTGCGTGTCCGACTGAAACAGCGCCTGATACTCGCGGATTTCTTCCTCGATTTGATCGTTGTCCGGCAGCCATTCGCCGGCGACGCGGGCTTGCCCGACGACTTGCCGTGCGGCCTTGCGCTTGGCGCTGGCGTAATCAAGCCCTTCCTCTGCGATCAAGCGGGCGGCCGCGATCGCGATTTCCTCCCGCACGCGCTGCGGGTCGACAATAGATTTACGCACCATCCGCCCATCATACTAGAAGCGTCCGGCATGCCCCCCGAGCGCCCGGTGCACGCGAGCGCGTCGGGTACAATAGCGGGCCTCACGCGGCTCGCCGCCCGGCGTACGCGTCCCACCATGCACGCGCGGCACGCGCGGCACGAGCAGACAGTCTTTATGCATATCCACATCCTCGGCATCTGCGGCACATTCATGGGCGGCCTAGCGGTTCTCGCGCGCGGCGCGGGACATACCGTGACGGGTTGCGACGCCGGCGTCTATCCGCCTATGAGCACGCAGCTCGAGGCACAAGGCATCACGCTCGTCGAAGGCTACGGCGCCGAGCAGATTGATCTGAAGCCCGACTTGTTCGTGATCGGCAACGTCGTGTCGCGCGGCAACCCGCTCATGGAAGCCATTCTGGATCGGGGCCTACCTTACGTATCGGGGCCGCAATGGCTCGGCGAACATGTGCTCGCGAACAAGTGGGTGCTGGCGGTGGCGGGCACGCACGGTAAGACGACGACAAGCTCGATGCTCGCGTGGCTGCTCGAGGACGCGGGGCTCAATCCGGGCTTTCTGATCGGGGGCGTGCCGCTGAACTTCGGCGTATCGGCGCGGCTCACCGATTCGAACTTCTTCGTCATCGAAGCCGATGAGTACGATACGGCCTTCTTCGACAAGCGTTCGAAATTCGTGCACTACCGGCCGCGCACGGCCATTCTCAATAACCTCGAGTTCGACCACGCCGACATCTTCCCGGATCTGGCCGCCATCGAAACCCAATTTCATCACCTCGTCCGCACGGTACCCGGCGTCGGGCGGCTCGTGGTCAACGGGCGCGAGGCCGCGCTCGAACGCGTGCTCGCACGCGGCGTCTGGAGCGAAGTGGAGCGCTTTGGCGTCGATGGCGGTTGGAATGCGCTTGCCGCCGCCGACGACGAGCCGATCGACGAGCGCTACGCCGTCTACTGGCGCGGCGAGCGCGCCGGTATCGTCGATTGGCAGGTGCAAGGCGAGCACAACCGCCTCAACGCGATTGCGGCGATCGCCGCCGCGCGCCATGTCGGGGTCCCGCCAGTACAGGCGGCGCGTTCGCTCACCGATTTTCGCAACGTCAAGCGGCGCATGGAAGTGCGCGGTAGCGTGGACGGCGTCACCGTCTACGACGATTTCGCCCATCATCCCACGGCCATCGAAACCACTATCGCCGGCTTGCGCACGCGTGTCGGCAGCGAGCGCACGCGGATTTTGGCCGTTTTGGAGCCGCGCTCGAACACGATGAAGCTCGGGGTCATGAAGGCGCAACTGCCGGCGAGCCTCGCGGGGGCGGACCTGGTTTTCGGCTATGGCGCGTCGACGGGCCGCGACATGCTCGGCTGGGATTTGAACGAGGCGCTCGCGCCGCTGGGCGAGAAAGCGCGCGCGTTCAACGATCTGGAGGCGCTCGTGACCGCCGTGGCAAAGGCGGCGCGTGCCGGAGACCACGTGCTCGTCATGAGCAATGGTGGGTTCGGCGGCGTCCATCAGAAGTTGCTCGAGGCGCTCGGCTCGAGTGCACGAGGCGCCGCGTGATTCTCTATCTGCACGGCTTCCGCTCGTCACCGAAATCGTTCAAGGCGCAACTGCTCGCGGCGCGCATGGCCGAACTCGGGCGAGCGCATGACTGGCGCTGCCCCATGCTGCCCGTCTCGCCGCTCGAGGCCATGGCCGTGGCGGAGGAAGCGGCCATGGGAGTGGCTGCGGAGCAAGTCACGTTGATCGGCAGCTCGCTTGGCGGGTACTTCGCCACCTATCTCGCCGAAAAACACGGCTGGCGCGCCGTGCTGCTCAATCCCGCAGTCCTCCCGGAACGCGATCTGTCGGCTTACTTGGGTGTACAGCCGCTTTGGCACGGCGGCGGCAGCATTGTCGTCGAACCACGCCATCTCGATGAACTTCGCACGCTGCGGGTGGCATCGATCACGCGGCCGGATCGCTATTATTTGATTGCCGCCAAGGGCGACGAAGTACTCGACTACCGAGAAATGCTTGCGCATTACCCCGGGGTCGCCACGAAACTGATTGCCGGTAGCGATCACGCGATCAGCGAGTTCGCCGATTACGTCGACGATGTGCTCGCGTTTTGCGGGATCGCCCCGGCCGAGCACGCATAGTGCGGCCGCCATGCTCGTCGCCTCTGACGGGGCGGCCTATGCCGCGCGACCCACACCATCGATCCGCAGCGGGTGCGCGCTTTGCGGCGCACTTCGCTGCGAGGGCCCAATTCGTAACGAGAGTGTCGAGTGAACGTTTTCTTTGAGGAATCAGGCGGTTTGAAGGCGGGCAGCGTGCTGTCGCGCCAAGGCGATGCCCTGCAAGTTGAACTGCCGGGCGGCCGGCGCGCGAAGGTGCGTGCCAAGGACGTGTTGATCGAGTTCGACAAACCGAGCGCGGGCGAACTGCTGCAAGAGGCGGATGCGGCCGCCCAGCAGATCGATCTCGATTTTCTGTGGGAATGCGCCCCGGCCGAGGAATTTCCGTTCGCCGCGCTTGCGACCGAGTACTTCGGTGCGCAATCGGGCCCTGTCGAGCGTGCGGCGCTCGTATTGCGCATGCAACGCGCGCCTGTCTATTTTCGCCGCAAGGGGCGAGGGCAGTATCAGCGCGCACCCGAAGATCAACTGAAAATGGCGCTTGCGGCGCTCGAGCGCAAGCGCCAGCAAGCACTCGTGCAGGCGCAATACGAAGAGGAGCTGAAGGCGGGCCGGCTGCCCGAAGCGTTCCGCGGCAAGGCGCTCACGCTGCTCACTAAGCCCGACAAGAACGGGATCGAGTACAAGGCGCTAGAGGGCGCGGCGGCGGCGCGCGGCATTTCGCAAGCGCGGCTCATGCTCGAGTGCGGCGGCATCGAATCCGCGCGCGCACTGCATGAAGCGCGGTTTTTGTCGGAATACTTCCCGCACGGTACCGGTTTCCCGCCTGTGGTCGCGGGGCCCGTGCCCGACGATTTGCCGACGGCGCATGCGCAGGCGTTTTCGATCGACGACATCACGACGACCGAAATCGACGACGCTTTCTCCGTCGAAGTGCTGGCGGACGATCGCGTCCGCGTGGGCGTGCATATCGCCGCGCCCGCGCTCGGCATTACGCGTGGCGACGCTGTCGACGCGATCGCGCGTGCGCGGCTATCGACGGTCTACATGCCCGGCGACAAGATCACCATGCTGCCCGACGAAGTCGTCGAGGTCTTCACGCTTGCCGAGGGTGGCCTGCGCCCCGCGCTGTCGCTCTACATCATCGTCAATCGCAGCACGCAAGAAATCGTCGCGACCGAAACGCGGGCCGAACTCGTCTATGTGAAGAGCAATTTGCGTCACAACACGCTCGACGCCCAGGTGACGGAAGAGGCGCTCGCCGCCGGCAGCGGCGACTATCCGCACAAGGACGAGATCGCCATGTTGTGGCCGCTCGCGCAGGCGCTCTTCGAAAAGCGTCAAGCGGCGCGCGCGGGCTATGGGCTCAGGCGCGAAGTGCCGGGCAACACCGATTACAACTTCTACGTCGAAGGCGAACATGTAACCATTACGCCGCGTCGGCGCGGTTCGCCGCTCGATCTCATCGTCGCCGAGCTTGCGATTCTCGCGAACTCGACATGGGGCGCGTTGCTCCACGATCACGGCGTGCCGGGCATCTATCGGACTCAACGTACGTTCGCCGCGGCTGGGCCGAAGCGCACCCGCATGCAGACGAGCGCCGCGCCGCACGAGGGGCTCGGCGTCGCGCAGTACGCGTGGAGCACCTCGCCGCTGCGCCGCTACACCGACCTCGTCAATCAATGGCAGTTGCTCGCCTGCGTGCAGCACGGCGTTGCGGCCAAGCTCGTCGCTCCATTCAAGCCGAAAGACGCCGATCTATTCGCTGTCGTGCAAGGCTTTGACGATACGTACACCGCCTACGCGGATCACCAGCGTCGCATGGAGTACTTCTGGTGCTTGCGATGGCTCACGCAGGAACACAAGAAGGAAGTCGTCGCGGCCGTCGTCAAGGGCGATCTCGTACGGCTCGAGGAAGTACCGCTGCTGCTTCATGTGCCGGGGCTCGGCGTACATGCGCGCGGCACACGGATCGTGCTCGAACTCATGTCGGTCGATGAATTGACCGTCGAAGCATCGGTGCGGCCGATTCGTGTCCTCGATGCGCCCGGTGCCGCGACGATGGCCGCCGAGGACGACGAGGAAGAAACCGAGATCGTTGGCGCGCCCGATGCGTCGGCGCAGAGCGAGGAAGAAGCGCGCGCCGAAGAGACGCAAGGCGCCAGCGAGGCGCC
>JBQCDS010000007.1:0-2035 GCA_051961035.1 Trinickia sp.
TCGTCGAGGTCGGGCCGTTCGGCGCGCAGGCACGCGCCGTCCTCGACGAAGCGGCTGCGCCGGCTGCCCAGCATCGCGAGATCGATGTCAGCGGCGAAACGCTCGTCCAAGCCGGCCGGCGCGTGCGCATGTTGCGTCGCGAGGATCGAGCGGCAGACGCGCTCGCCCGCAGCGATACGCTCGTTCGCCCATCGCCGAAACCAATCCGCGCTGCGCTCTTCGTTATCGGGCGCGCCGGGCACGTAGACAACGTCGTGGCACCATAGCGCCAGTTCCACGACATCGGGATGGGGCACCGAGCTGCGTGCCCGATCGAACTCTCGCAGGCAGCGGCGGATGTGGCGCAGCGTGTGGTAATGCCGTGTCGGTTCGCCGTAGCTGCGCGTCAGATCGGCATAGACTTCTTCGGCGTGCAGGCCTCCGCTGCGCTGCCATAGTGCCGTGAACCGTGTTTGTGTTTGTGTCTGGTTCATGTTCAGAGAAATTCGCGCCGGATGTCGATGCTCGAGCGCTGCCCGACATCGTCGTAGTGCGCGATGAGCCACTCGTCGGCCTCGCGGCGTCCGCGATCGAACAGTTCGCACAGGAACGACCAATCCGCGTTGTACTTGCTGGCCACGCTGAGCGCACACATTGTTTCGTCCGCACGGATCGAATGGATCAGCATCTCCTTCATTTCGCCGCGTTCGATCTTGCCTTGCTGAATCAGATCGGTGACGAACGCGATGGCGCGCATTTCGCGCATCAGAGACGAGTTGAAGCTGATTTCGTTGATGCGATTGAGAATCTCGGCCGTCGTGATCGGCACGCCATGGCGAATCAGCGGGTTGATATGGACGATCACGACATCGCGCGTCGTGCACTGATAGATCAGCGGATAAATGGCTGGGTTGCCCATATAGCCGCCGTCCCAGTAATGTTCGCCGTCGATCGAGACGGCTTGGAACAGAGTCGGCACGCACGCGGAGGCTAGAACCGCGTCCGCATTCACGTCCTCGCCCGTGAACAGCCGTATCTTTCCCGTCTCGACGTTCGTCGCGCAAAGAAAGAGATGGACAGGGCACGCATCGCGCAGCGCCGCGAAATCGACGTGGCTCACCAGCACTTCGCGCAGCGGATTGACGTTGTTCGGATTGAATTGGTAAGGGGAGAAAATGCGCAGCATCATGTCGGCAAATGCATACAGCGGCGAGTGATCGAGACCGAAGCTATGCGTGCCCTTGAGCCAGGGCGCCCAACGCAGCGGGTTGTAGCGGTCGGCCGATTGCGATACCGCTTGCCAGAAATCGTGCAGAGCCTCGCGCGCACCGTTCGCGCCGCCCTGAAGCAGCCCATAGGCGAACACGGCGGCGTTCATCGCCCCGGCACTCGTCGCGCTCACGCCCTCGATCTCGAGCCTGCCGTCCTCGAGCAGACGATCGAGCACACCCCACGTGAACGCTCCGTGCATGCCGCCGCCTTGCAAAGCCAACGCCACTCGCTTGCGCGCTTGCCGTGGGGCATCATCGCCGTCGGGGTGGGTATCGTTCGTCGACATGGTTTGTCTCCTCGTTCGGCGGGGACGCGGTGGCTCGCTCACACGCTATGCGAGTTCGTCGAGCAGCGCTTTCGCATCGCGCAAGTCGGCCGTGTCGAACCCTTCGGAAAACCAGCCGTAGATCTCCGATAGCGCTTGCCGGGCCTGGGTCGTCTTTCCGGTGCGCTGCCACAGGCGCGCGAGGCTCGATACGCCACGCAACTCGAGCGATCGGGCGCCCTGACGGCGTGCGATCTCGACGGCCTGGCGAAGCCACGCTTCCGCTTGCGCGTCGTTCGACTGCGCGGGGCCAACCGTATTCGGTGCCGCGAGCAGCAACTTACCTTGGAGACGATTGACCTCAGCCTCGTAGCAATGCTCGCCGGTCTTTTCCATGCTCGCCAGCGCATCTTGCAGCATGCGCCGGCCCGCATCGATATCGCCTGCGCATCGCAGCCGATCGCCGAGCAGGGCGAGAAAGTAAGCGCGTTGGTCCGCGCTGCCGGTGGCTTCGTCGGC
>JBQCDS010000008.1:0-3502 GCA_051961035.1 Trinickia sp.
GAACTGCGCCACGCTCTCGCCCCCGTGCATCCGCGCGTGACGCAGATCCGCCGCCCACGCATCGAGCGCCGCGCGGTCGATCGCGTCCCAGCGCTGGCCTTCCCAGGCGCCGAAGTCGATTTCCTGCAAGCGCGTGTCGACATCGCACACGCGGCCGAACTGCCGCGCGAGCCGATGGGCGACGCCGGCGCATCGTTGCAGCGGACTCGTGACGACGTGCTCCGGCAGCGGCGCATCGAGTGCCGCCAGGCGCGCAACCAGCGAGCGCGCCGCCTCGCTCGCATTGCCGGCCAGCGGCACGTCGGTCTTGCCATAGCAAACACCCGCAGCGATCGCAGGCGCCGGATGGCGAATTACGATGAGATCCACGCGAGTGCGGATAGGTAAAACGCCAGCTCGAACAGCTGCTGCGCGAATCCGATGCAATCGCCCGTATAGCCGCCGAGCCTACGCACGAAGTAGCGTCCGAGCCCCACGCGCAGCGCCGATGCCACGGCGAGCCCAAGCGCACCCGCGCGCCAATCGGCCAATAACAGCCATGGCAAGCCAACCGCCAGCGCAGCGGCGAGCGAGCGCATCGACATCCGCTGTGCAACGGCCTTGGCTTTGCCGTGCTCGCGCGCGTAGTCGTGGCTGGCGAGAAAACTCACGGCCAGCGCGCGGCTCGCGGCGTGAGCGCCCACCATCGTCCAAGCCGCCGTCGCAAGCGGCAAGGCAGTCAGTGTCTGCCACTTCAGCGCCAAGGCGATCGCAAGGCCGATCGCGCCGAAAGCGCCGATGCGCGGATCTCGCATGATGCGAAGCGCATCCTCGCGCGTCGAGCCGCCGCCGAAGCCGTCGCAGCAATCGGCAAGACCGTCTTCATGCAACGCGCCCGTCGCGAGCAGCGTCGCCGCCATCGACAGCAGCACGGCAACCGACGCCGGAAACACAAGCGATGCGAGCCAGTAGACCAACGCACCGGCCGCCCCGACGAGCGCCCCGATCAGCGGAAAGTAGCGCGCCGCGCCGGCCAAATCGCGCCGATCGAGACCGATCGAACGCGGGATCGGCACGCGGGTGAAGTAGCCGAGCGCGGCGACGACGCATCGCGCCTCGTCGTGCCAAACCGAGCGCCGAACGAATGATGCAGCGTCGGCCGCCGGCCTCGACGCATCGGCGCGCGGGCCGCGCGCATCGTCGGCGTCGCCGTGCGCAACCGCCTCGCTCGCTTGCATTGGGCGCGTGGCGCGCTTGACCGTCATCGCTCCTCGCGCCCGTCGATCCCGGCCGATTCGAAGCTCGCCATATCGTTCAGCATGGCGACAGCCGCCCGCAATATCGGCATGGCGAGCGCCGCCCCCGTTCCTTCGCCGAGCCGCATGTCGAGTGCGAGCAGCGGCTTCGCCCCGAAGTAGTCGAGCATGCGCCGATGGCCCGCCTCGTTCGAGAGGTGGGCGAACATACAGTAATCGCGCACCGCAGGGGCGATGGCATCGGCCACGACGAGCGCCGATGTCGCGATGAACCCATCGACGAGGATCGCCATCTTCGCCTCGGCGGCGGCCAGGTAGGCCCCCACCATCATCGCGATTTCGAAGCCGCCGAACGTGGCCAGCACATCGATCGGCTCCGTCACGCTTTCATGCAAGGCAAGCGCCGTGGCCAGCACGTTGTGCTTGCGCGCGAGCCCTGCGTTGTCGAGACCGGTGCCGCGCCCGACGCAATCGTCGATCGGCACGCCGCACAGCCGGCTCATCAAGCAGGCGGCCGACGACGAATTGCCGATGCCCATTTCGCCGAAGCCGATCACATTCGTGCCGAGCGCGGCGTGATGGCGCACCCGCGCGGCGCCCGCGCGCATGGCCGCGAGCGCCTCGGCGCGCGTCATGGCGGGCCCCAGCGCGAAGTTGCGCGTACCCGGGCCGATCGCGATGTCGACGAGGCCCGGCAACGGCCCGATAGGTGTGGCCACGCCTGCGTTGACGACTTCGAGCGTCAACTGCGCGACGCGGCTGATCGCGTTGATGGCCGCGCCGCCGGCCAGGAAGTTCGCCACCATCTGCGCGGTGACGGCTTGCGGATACGGGCTCACGCCCTCGTGGACGATGCCGTGGTCGGCCGCGAAGACGATCATCGCCGGCCGCTCGATGCTTGGCCGCGTGCTCTGCTGGATCAAGCCGATCTGACGAGCGACGACCTCGAGCATGCCGAGGCTGCCTGGCGGTTTCGTCTTGGCGTCGATGGCGTGCGTCAGCGCATCGCGCAGCGCGCGATCGAGTGGTTCGACGATAGGCAATGGAAGTGATGCATTCATACTCGGTTCAATGTCATGGCGGCGATGCGCGAACAACGCGCGGACGAAAGGCCAGCGACCACACGTACTCGACGTGTGGTCACACCGGGGGCGTGCTGAGTTGCGCACCGCAAGCGTCACCATACGCGCATCGATCGCCCCAGTTCAATTCGGTAAAACCGCACCGTCGCCCGGAGGCCGTACCGAAGGCGAAGGCGCCACTATATGGGCTTCGTGCGCGTAGCGTGCGCTCACTTACGACTCGACGTGCGCGGCAGAGCCGGCACCAGCGCCTCGTAGCCGTTCTGTTCGAGCAGCACGAGCGGATAGCCGAAGGCGCGACTGGCGAGCGCCGGCGTCAGCACGTCGCGCGCGGCGCCGGTGTGCGCCACACCGTTGCCTTCCAGCAACAGCGCGTGCGTCGCGAAGCGGCGGGCGAGATTCAGGTCATGGCAAGAAAAGATCACTGTGCGCGGTAACGCATGGCTCCATCGCACGAGCACGTTCATGCAGTCGATTTGATGATGCCAGTCGAGAAACGCGAGGGGTTCGTCGAGCAGCAGGAGCGGCGCCTCTTGGCACAGTGCCGCGGCCAGTGCGACGCGCTGGCGCTCGCCGCCCGATAGCGAGAGAACGTCGCGCGTGGCGAGCGCTTCGAGCCCCAGCCGCTCCAGCGCTCCGAAGGCGGCCGCGCGATCGGCGGGGCGCTCCCATCCCCAACCCGTCAAATGGGGAAAGCGATTGAGCAACACGATTTCAAGCACGGTCGCGCCGAACGCATCATGCGACGTTTGCGGCATCAACGCGCGCCGACGCGCGAGCCTGTCGCCCGGCCATGCGTCGATGCGCTCGCCGTCGACTTCCACATGGCCGGCAGCGGGCCGCGCTAGGCCTGCGAGTGCCGTGATCAGCGTCGTCTTGCCCGCGCCGTTCGGCCCCGCGATGCACCAGATCTCCCCCGGATAGAACGTATGAGTGAAATCCTCGAGCAGCGTGCGCGCACTTGCGCGCAACGTCAGATGCTGCGCCGATAACGAAGCGGATCGGGTATCGGCGCCGGCCTGAGTCAACGATTTCATCGACGTCTCCCAAGCAGCATCCAGAGAAAGACAGGCACGCCGATGATCGCCGTCACCACGCCGACGGGCAGTTGTGCCGGCGCGATGACCGTGCGCGCGACGAGATCGGCGCCCATCACGGCGACGCCGCCCGCCAGTGCGCTGGCCG
>JBQCDS010000009.1:0-3424 GCA_051961035.1 Trinickia sp.
GAGTTCATCGTGGACGGAGGCTGGGCATGACGGAAAAGAGCTTGCGAGCGACGCTCGCCGTTCACGCGCGCTGCGCGCTCGGCGAGGGAGCGACCTGGTGTTCGCGCAGCGGGCGGTTTTACTGGACGGACATCGAGGGTGCGCGCCTGTATCGGTTTGACCCGAGCACGGGCGAGCGTACGAGTTGGCTGATGCCCGAGCGGCTCGCCACGTTTGCGCTATGCGCCGATCCGCATCGGCTATTGCTGGGCTTGGCGACACACCTAGCCTTCTTCGATCTGACGACGGGCGAGATGCGTCGAATCGTGGACGTCGAGCCTGGGCTGGAGACGCGATTGAACGACGGACGCTGCGATCGGCAAGGCCGGTTCGTGTTCGGGACGAAGTACGAAGGGACCGACGCGCACCCGGTCGGCGGTTTTTATCGTCTCAATCGCGATTTGTCGCTCGAGCGTCTGCCGTTGCCGGTACCGGCGATCTCGAACAGCATTGGCTTCAGTCCCGACGGCGCGACGATGTATTTTTGCGACACGCCGACGCGCGAGATTCTCGCTTGCGACTACGGCGCCGACGGCTCGATCGCCAACGTACGCGTGTTCGCGCGGCTGACCGACGCCGATGGCGCGCCCGACGGTTCGACCGTCGATGCGGAAGGGGGCCTGTGGAACGCGCAGTGGGGCGGCAGCCGCGTCGTGCGCTACGGGCCCGATGGGTTGGAAACCGAGCGCGTGAGCGTGCCGGCGAGCCAGCCGAGCTGCGTTGCGCTGGGCGGCCCGCATTTGGGCACGCTCTACGTGACCACCGCACGGGTCGAATCCGATCCCACCGCTCTCGCGGCCGAAGCGGGCGCCGGCGGAATCTTCTGCGCGACGACCGGCCGGCGCGGACTGCCGGAGCCGCTGTTTCTCGGACAGTGCGGGTAAGTGGTAGGACAGTGCAGCGAATCGAATCAAACCGAAACGATTATCAAGAGTCAAACGCGGCAACAGACCGCCTTCGCATTACCGCCCCCATGCCGGCACCGCCGGCCGGGCGCCTCTCGACGGAGCCGACTATGAGCGCAGCGAATACCGATGCCACCGTCGCAACGGGCGTGCGTGCGTCCGAGACGCACGGCACGCGTGCGCCCGACGCGCGCGGCACCCGAGCGAAGGCGCGCGATGCAAAGCTGGCGTCGATCGTGCAGCCCGTTCGCTCGGGGCCGGGTACGTCGGCGATCGCGCGCGGCGCGGGGGCCTCGCGCAAAAGCGCCGAGCTGACGCTCGCCAACGAGCACCTGCGCATCGATCTGGCGCCCGCGCTTGGCGGCGGGATGACGCGCTTCGAGTGGCATGGCGACGGCAGTGCGCCGACGCCGATTTTCCGTGCCTGCGAATCGGCGCAATCCGACACGGATCCGAACACGCTCGCCTGCTATCCGCTCGTGCCTTATTCGAATCGGATCGGCGGTGCACGCTTTCAGTTCGATGGGCGGGAGGTGGCGGTGCCTCGCAACCGAACCGCCGAGCCGCTGCCGATCCACGGCGATGGGTGGCTGCGCGCCTGGCGCGTTCTCGACCGCGGCGACACGTACGCGACGCTCGCACTCGAGCGCGAACGGGCCAAGCCGTACGCCTATCGTGCGACGCTTGGCTATGCGCTGGTGGGCGCGACGCTCTCGGTTGCGCTCGCCGTTCAAAACGCCGGACACGAGCCAATGCCGTTCGGGCTCGGCCTACATCCGTTCCTTTCGCGCGACGAGGACACGCGGCTCGCGGCGGCCGCCGGCGGGCTGTGGCTCGCCGGGCCCGATTGGCTGCCGCAGCGTCATGTACCCGCGCCGCCCGCCTGGGCTTTCGGCGTCGCTTACCCGCTGCCCGACATGCTCGTGAATCACGCGTTCACGCAATGGAGCGGTCGGGCCGCCGTCGTGTGGCCGCGTAAGCGCCTGTCGCTGACGATCGCCACGGACGCCGATTACTACGTGCTCTACACGCCACCGGGCCAGTCCTTCTTCTGCTTCGAGCCTGTCGATCATCCGATCAACGCTGTCAATCTCCCCGGCGGGGCGTGCGAGCATGGCATGACGGTGCTGGAACCGGGCGAGACGCTCTCGCGAACGTTCAGATTTACCGTCGAGCCGGTAGGGCGATAGGGCGATAGGGCGGTACCGCGATAGGGCGTGCACAGTGGGCGCGCATGCGAGCGGGTAAAATACCGGCCTTTCACGCCATCGGCGCGCACCGCGTCCCTCGCTATGTCCACTTCTTACTCGTTCGTCGGCTCCTTGAGCGACGCCTGGAAACGCACGGGCTCGCTCCTGACGGTCGGTCTCGATCCCGAGCCGTCGCGTTTTCCTGGCTCGCTCGCGAACCGCGCCGATAAAATTTTCGATTTCTGCCGCGATATCGTCGATGCAACGGCGCCGTTCGCAAGCGCGTTCAAGCCGCAAATCGCCTATTTCGCCGCGCATCGCGCCGAGGATCAACTCGAAGCGCTGATCGCCCATATTCACGACACGCACCCGGGCCTGCCCGTCATCCTCGACGCCAAGCGCGGCGACATCGGCAGCACGGCCGAGCAATATGCCCGCGAAGCGTTCGAGCGGTATCGCGCCGATGCGGTAACGGTCAACCCGTACATGGGATTCGATTCGATCGAGCCGTACCTCGCGCATGAAGGCAAGGGCGTGATCGTCCTGTGCCGCACGTCGAACCCGGGTGGCTCGGATCTGCAATTTCTCGACATGGGCGGCCGGCCGCTGTACCAAGTCGTCGCGCAGCTCGCAGCGGAAAAATGGAATGCGAGCGGGCAGCTCGGATTGGTCGTGGGCGCGACGTTTCCGAAAGAGATCGAGGTGGTGCGCGGCATCGTCGGCGAGATGCCGCTTCTGATACCCGGCATCGGCGCCCAGGGCGGCGACGTCGAAGCGACGGTACGTGCCGGGCGTACGAGCGCGGGCGCCGGAATGATGATCAACTCGTCGCGCGCGATTCTTTATGCCGGCAAGGACGAAGCGTTCGCCCAGGCGGCCGCGCGAGCCGCGCAGGACACGCGCGACAAGATCAACGCTTGCCTTTGACGATCGAAGCCGCGCGCCGGGATGGCGCGCTCGCCGGGCGCGTCAGTGCTCGCTTTGGTCGATGTGCTCGAGCAGGCCGCGTAGCGCATGCGCGGCGGCTTGCACGCGAATCTGCTCCCGATCGCCTTTGAATACGTGGGTGTGCGCCGACGTCTCGATGCGATTGCTCCAAGCGAAGCAAACCATGCCGACGGGCTTCGTTTCCGTGCCGCCGCCGGGGCCGGCCACGCCCGTGACGGCCAGCGACACTTGCGCGCGACTGTTGCGCAGCGCGCCTTCGGCCATGGCTCGTGCAACCTGTTCGCTCACCGCGCCGTGCTTGTCGATGAGATCGGCCGGCACGCCGATCATTTCCGTCTTCGC
>JBQCDS010000010.1:0-5081 GCA_051961035.1 Trinickia sp.
CGGGTGTGCACGCCGTACTCGCGAGCCTTCCACGTGAGGTAGAACGGATCGATGGGAATGCAATGGCCGCCGAGCCCTGGGCCCGGATAGTACGGAACGAATCCGAACGGCTTGGTCGCCGCGGCTCGGATCACTTCGAAGATGTCGATATTCATCTTCTCCGCAACGATCTTGAGCTCATTAACCAAGCCGATATTGACCGCACGGTGGATGTTTTCGAGAAGCTTCGTCATTTCCGCGGCGCGCGTCGAACTGACGGGCACGACGCGGTCGATCACGGCGCCATAGAGCGCCGTGCCGATCTCCTGGCACGCGGCGGTGTCGCCGCCGACCACCTTGGGGATCGTGCGCGTCGTGAAGTTCGGGTTGCCTGGGTCTTCGCGCTCGGGCGAAAAGACGAGGAAGACGTCCTTGCCGACGACGAGACCGCGCGATTCGATGCGCGGCTTGAGTTCCTCGTCCGTCGTGCCGGGATAGGTGGTGCTCTCGAGCGAGATCAGTTGACCGGCACGAAGATGAGGGACGAGGCTATCCGTCGTATCGAGCACGAACGAAAGATCGGGCTCGCGGTACTTGTTGAGCGGGGTCGGAACGCAGAGAATCAGCACGTCCGCATCCGACGCACGGGAGAAGTCGGTGGTCGCCTCGAAGCCGCGCGTGCGCGCCTCACCCACCGCGCTCGACGAAATATGCTCGATGTAAGAGCGGCCCGCATTCAGCGCATCGACCTTGCTCGAATCGATATCGAAGCCGAGCACTCGAAAACCGACTTCGGAAAAGCGCAGCATCAGTGGCAGACCCACGTACCCAAGCCCTACGATACCGATCTTGGCCGATCGGGTCTGAATACGGTCCAACAGATTCTGTTTCATGCGAAGGGACTCTCCAAATGCCCGCGTCTAACGAATAATGACCACGCCTAAGGGATGGTGGTAACTGCCGATGCCGGATATGCTCGTGCCCCAGCTTGAGTGCCTACTGGGAACCTGCTCGAACATCAAGACCCGGCATTGTAGCAAACCGCCGCTAGCCGGCTCAAGGAAAGGGCGGCGCGGCGAAGCCATCGCGCCGCTACTGTTGCAACGAAGCCATACAAAGAGCCAACGCCTCACGCCAGCTCGGTGGCCGCATCGAAAACACCGATGTCAGTTTCGTCGTGGCGAGGCGCGAATTGCGCGGGCGCTGAGCCGGCGTGGGGTACTGCTCCGTCGAAATCGGCTTGACGGTAGGCCGCGCGGTGGCGTCCAACGACTCGAAAATGGCTTGCGCGAAACCCGCCCAAGACGTATAGCCGCCAGCGGTCAGATGGTAGATGCCCGCGCACTGGCCCCACCAGTCGTCATCATCGAAATGATCGATCAATACCTGAGTTGCGATCTGCGCAGTCAATGCCGCGATCGTCACCGACCATGTGGGTGCGCCGATTTGGTCCGACACGATGCGAAGCTCGGACCGCTCCTGAGCAAGCCGCATCATCGTGCGAAGAAAATTACGTCCACGCGTGCCGTAGACCCAGCTCGTCCGGAACACGAGGTGCTTGCCACCGACCTGCTCGATGGCGCGTTCCCCGTGCAGCTTCGTCCTGCCATACGTGTTGAGCGGATTGGGGCAATCGCCCTCGTCGTAAAAGCCGTCTTTGCCGCCATCGAAAACGTAGTCGGTCGAATAGTGGATCAGCGCTGCACCGATTCGGCGTGCTTGTTCGGCAAGCACCCCCGGCGCCTCCGCATTCGCCCGCTGCGCCGCATCGGCATCCGATTCTGCCTGATCGACCGCCGTGTACGCTGCCGCGTTGACGATTAGCCGCGGGTTGACCTCGCGTACCACGCGCGTCATTTGGTCGAAGTCGGACAGGTCGAGCATGCGCCGATCCGCGGCGACGATACGACCTAGGCCCTGCAAACTGCGTAGCAACTCGAACCCGACCTGGCCCGTCGCACCGGTTACGAGAATAGTCGGCTCAGTAAAGTCCGTCATTGAAGCCATCTGGAAGAATCCGAAGGTTCGCTATCCAAGCCGAGCGCTGCATTGCCAAGCTGACTCATGCGTAAGTCTGCGCGTCGCGCAGCCGTAGCCCCTCGGCATCCTTTTTTGCCAATACCGGCTCACGATCGAGCGGCCATTCGATCCCGATGTCGGAGTCGCTCCAAAGCAAGCACCGTTCGTGCTCTTGGAACCAGTAATCAGTCGTCTTGTAGAGAAACTCCGCCGTTTCCGACAACACGACGAAGCCGTGTGCGAACCCGGCCGGAACCCATAACTGCCGCTTATTTTCCGCACTCAAGCGGACGCCTGCCCATTTCCCGAAATTCGGGGAGCTCGCTCTCAGATCCACCGCCACGTCGAACACTTCACCCGCAACCACGCGTACTAGCTTGCCTTGGGCATGCTCGATCTGATAGTGAAGGCCGCGCAGCACCCCCTTGGCTGAAAGCGAATGGTTGTCCTGCACGAACTCGATGCGCTCGCCCACCGCTTGCGCGAACTCCGTGGCGTTGAAGCTTTCAAAAAAGAAGCCGCGGGCATCGGCAAACACTTTGGGCTCGATGATTTTGACTTCAGGCAGGCATGTCGGGATGACCGTGAGTTTCATGCAATGGATTCCGAAAGTATCCTGAGCAGATATTTGCCGTATCCGCTTTTCGCAAGCGGCCTCGCGAGCTGCTCTAATTGTTCGGAGCCGATCCAGCCTCGTCGATATGCGATTTCCTCAGGACACGCGAGCTGCAGCCCCTGCCGCTTTTGCAGCGTCGCGACGAACGCGGCCGCATCAATCAGCGAGTCATAGGTTCCAGTGTCGAGCCAAGCGTAGCCGCGCCCCATGATCTCGACGTTCAGTTGCCCTGCCTCGAGATAGCGCGAGTTGACATCGGTGATCTCCAACTCGCCGCGCGCCGAGGGCTTGATTTCGGCGGCAATATCGCAGACCTGATCGTCGTAGAAGTAGAGCCCAGTCACGGCATAATTCGAGCGCGGCTCGACCGGCTTTTCCTCGATCGATAGCGCACGAAAATCGCGGTCGAATTCGACGACACCATACCGTTCGGGATCCTGTACGTGATAGGCGAAGACGGTCGCGCCCGTGTCACCGGCATTCGCACGCTCGAGTTGCTTCGCGAGATCATGCCCGTAGAAAATGTTATCCCCCAAAATCAACGCCGACGGATCGCCGTCGATGAACGTTTTGCCGATGAGAAACGCCTGCGCGAGACCATCGGGGGATGCCTGCACCGCATACTGAAGGTTCATCCCCCACTGACTGCCATCCCCGAGCATCGCCGAAAAACGCGGCGTATCTTGCGGCGTCGAAATGATCAGAACGTCACGAATGCCCGCCACCATCAGGGTCGACAGCGGGTAGTAAATCATCGGCTTGTCGTACACGGGCAGGAGTTGCTTGGAAACGACGTGCGTGATCGGGTACAGACGCGTACCCGATCCACCGGCCAGAATGATGCCTTTACGCGACATGCACCGTTCTCCTCAAACGCGTTGCGCGTAGTTGGTTTCTACCCATTTCCGATACTCGCCCGACGCGACTTCGGCAACCCATTCTTGATTGTCGAGATACCACTGCACGGTTTTGGAAAGCCCCGTCTCGAACGTCTCTGCCGGCTTCCAGCCAAGCTCGCGCTCGAGCTTACGCGCATCGATCGCATAGCGTCGGTCATGCCCAGGGCGATCTTTGACAAACGTAATTTGATCTCGATACGAACCATTCGCCATAGGACGAGCGGCATCGAGCAGGTCGCAGATGGTTTCGACGACTTCGATATTCGTCTTCTCGTTCCAACCACCTATGTTGTAGGTTTGCCCCGGTTCGCCGCGCAAAAGGACTTCCCGAATCGCGCTGCAATGGTCGCCCACGTAGAGCCAATCGCGGACATTGCGCCCATCCCCATAAACGGGCAGCGGCTTGCCCGCGAGCGCGTGGGCGATGACCAACGGGATCAGCTTCTCGGGAAATTGATAGGGGCCGTAGTTGTTCGAGCAGTTCGTCGTCAGCGTCGGCAGACCATACGTATGGTGGTAGGCGCGCACCAGATGGTCCGATCCCGCTTTGGTAGCCGAATAAGGACTGTTGGGCGCATACGGCGTCGTTTCCGAGAACTGAGGATCAGTCGCCGCGAGCGAGCCGAACACTTCGTCGGTCGATACGTGGAGAAAGCGAAATGCGGCGCGTCCGGCGGAGTCGAGCGTGGACCAATAGCGGCGTGCCGCCTCTAGCAGCACGAACGTACCCACTACGTTGGTCTGCACGAAATCGGCCGGGCCGTGAATCGAACGATCGACGTGACTTTCGGCGGCAAGGTGAACGACCGCGCATGGCCGGTGCGTGGCAAAGAGCGCATCGATCGCCGCCGCATCACAGATATCAGTTCGCGCAAAGATGTGCCTAGCGTCGCGTTCGAGCGATTTCAAGGTGCCAAGGTTGCCCGCATACGTCAATTTATCGACATTGACCACCGCTTCGTCGTAAGCACTTAGCCAGTCGAGCACGAAATTTGCGCCGATAAATCCTGCGCCGCCCGTTACGAGTATCATGAACTTCCCGAGAGATCACCGTGCCCAGTATGCGGGCCGCACTTTCCGTACAATCCGGACCACCACTGAATCCATTGCTCGCCAGCGCCCATGCGCATGGCGAGCGATGGCCGCTGCAAGCCCGAACGCAGGCGTGCAGTTACCGCTTCCAAGTCGCCAATTATACGTCGGCGATACAACAATTCGATGAGGCGAGCCTTGCGGCTCGCGCACGTCCCGATGACCGACCCTAGCATGCATTGCCCCTACGCCTTCGGCGACCTCCAAGGCTGCCATCTACCATTCCGACGTTTGCTCGAAGCGCTCGGCTTGGAACGGACACCGCACACGCCACTTTGGTTCGCCGGCGACCTCGTCAACCGCGGGCCCGATTCGCTGGGCGCGCTGCGCGCCGTCCACGGTTTCGGCGAGCGCGCACGCACCGTCCTCGGCAACCACGACCTGCACCTGCTCGCCGTCGCCGCCGGCATCCGCAAGCTGAAGGACAGCGACACGATCGCCGACATCCTCTCGGCCCCCGATGCGCAAGACCTGCT
>JBQCDS010000011.1:0-27924 GCA_051961035.1 Trinickia sp.
CGCCCAGTTGCGCGGGAACGAGAAATGCCGCCTCCGCACCGAAGAACAGGCGACCGATAAACGTTGCGGTGCCCGTCGCGAGCACCACGGGCATGAAGGTATCCACGCTGATCTCAGGCATCATCAGCTCGGTCGCGAACAGGACGCCACCGATGGGCGTATTGAACGTGGCCGCGATGCCCGCACCCGCGCCGGCCGCCACGAGCGTGATCCGTTGGCCCGTGCTCATCCGAATGAACTGGCCGAAGGTCGATCCCAGTGCCGAGCCGATCTGAATGATCGGCCCTTCTCGCCCAACGGCGGCACCCGAGCCGATTGCGAACGCGGACGCGATCGATTTGACCAACGCGACGACGGGGCGAATGATGCCGCCTTTGTAGTAGATGGCATCCATCACTTCCGGCACCCCGTGGCCCTTCGCTTCGGGAGCAAAGTTCTCGACGATCCAAGTGACCAACAACCCACCCACCACTGGTACGAAAATGACGAGCACGCCCCACGGGGAAGCGGGTGTGAAACGGCTAGCGTCGTAGGAAAACGAAATCTGGCCGAGAAAGAGCAGGTTGTGAACGAATCCGATCAGGTCTCTAAACGCCACTGCGCCAAGCCCTGTAATGCACCCGACAGCCAGTGCCAGAATGAGCAGCCAAGCCAAAGGGAGCGGTTCGGGCGATTCGTCTTCCGCCGGCCGCGCGGGAATGGGCTGAATGGGCGCGACCTTTACGTGGCGTCTGGTGCTGCGCGTCGCTTTCTTCGCGTTGTCCGACTCGCCCTTCATGGTGTGCCTGCCTCCATCCGCTCGCCCCCCTGCGGGAGGGCCGCAACGCTATGGTATGCCGGACGCAGCGCGGCTTGATACGTAGAAATGAGGATACGGAAGACTGCCAATGGATATTACTATCGAACGCTCTGTTTGTTGAATTGAACGGTGGCCCCCAAGGGGCGAGATCTGTTTCGATAGCGACCGGGCTCGTCATGCGGTGGTCGCCCGGTGATTACTCTTGTGCATACGAAGGCAAAATGCAGCCACCTTTCGCTAAGCTAACCAAGGCCATCCTCATCACGATCACAGCGGTTCTCGGCAACGTTAACGCCATGGCCCCGAATCGGATCTTGGACGAAACCGTTCAGGTCAACCCTTCCGACTCACTCATAGCTGTGAAATCGGAGCGGCGCTCTGGACAGCGCGCGGGCCGTGTCGTGGCAGCAACGGAAGACCATCGCGGGAAACGGGCGCATCTACGGCGGGCTGACGAGGCGCTGGCGGACGATAGCAGAGAACTGCTGGCGTTTTCGGACCCATACATGATGCCCCACACGCTGTTCGGTGCCGGGAGCATGGCGCTAAGTGCGCTCGGTAACGCCGCTCCGGTTCCGCTGGCGCGTTCCTGAAGGCATGTGGACACCGCGTCGACGCACGACACCTTTTGGCAAGACTCTCGGGTAGCAGCGATCAGCAAACGCAGGGCAACTCGAGGCCCGGAATTTCGCATGCGCCGCATGTTCGTGCGCGTTGGCTAATGGCTGCGGCTATCGCCCCCATAGCCAATGCGGTCTTTACTTACATCGCAAAAAGACGATATAAGATTCTGCCAACGACGATCGACTTATCCGCTTCACCGCACAACGCCCGAAGCCGATCGTCCCAACGCTTCCCATGACGATCGATATCGATGCCATTCACAAGGCGCTGGCCAATCCCATGCGACGCGAGATTCTCGCGTGGCTGAAGGAACCCGGTGCCTACTTCTCCGAGCAAGCGCTGCCGCTCGATTGCGGCGTATGCGTCGGGCAGATCAACGCGCGCTGCGGTTTGTCGCAGTCGACCGTATCGGCTCACCTGGCCACGCTGCAAAGCGCGGGGCTCGTGACGGTAAAGAAGATCGGCCAGTGGAGTTTTTTCAAGCGTAACGAAGCCGTCATCGAAGCGTTTCTGGAATCGCTGCGCAACGAACTCTAGGGCCGAACGCGTTGTGCCCGAACGTTCGCACGCAGTCCTATTGCATTCATGTTTGCACCGCACCGCGGCTCTCGCTATTGCGCGCCGCGCTCAAGAGGATAACTTTGCCATGCCTACTCTTTTCGACCCGCTCGTCGTCGGCGACCTGACACTGCCCAACCGCATCATCATGGCGCCGCTCACGCGGCAACGCGCCGGCGATGAACGGCTACCGAACGCCATGATGGCGCAGTACTACGCCGATCGCGCATCGGCCGGCCTGATTCTGAGCGAAGCAACATCGGTCACGCCGCAAGGCGTCGGCTATGCCGCGACGCCCGGCATTTGGTCCCAAGAGCAAGTGGCAGGTTGGAAGATCGTGACCGACGCCGTCCACGCCGCCGGTGGCCGCATCTTCTTGCAGTTGTGGCACGTCGGCCGCGTGTCCGATCCGATCTTCCTGGACGGCGCGCTGCCGGTCGCGCCCAGCGCGATCGCGCCGAACGGGCACGTGAGCCTCGTGCGCCCGCAACGTCCGTTCGTCACGCCGCGTGCGCTGCAACTCGATGAGATTCTCGATGTCGTTAGCGCGTTCCGTAAAGGGGCCGAAAACGCAAAGGCCGCCGGCTTCGACGGCGTCGAGGTTCACGGCGCCAACGGCTATCTGCTCGATCAATTCCTGCAAGACAGCACCAATCGACGCACCGACGCATACGGTGGTTCGATCGAAAACCGCGCACGCCTTTTGCTCGAAGTCGTCGACGAATGTATCGCGGTGTGGGGTGCGGCGCGCGTCGGCGTTCATCTGGCACCGCGCGGGGATGCGCATACGATGGGCGATTCGAACCCGGCCGAGACGTTCGGTTACGTCGCACGCGAACTCGGCAAGCGCCGCATCGCGTTCATCTGCGCACGCGAATCGCTGGGCGATAATCGTCTGGGCCCGTTGCTCAAGCAAGCGTTCGGTGGCGTCTACATCGTGAACGAAAAATTCACGAAGGAGACGGCGCAGCGCACGTTGGACGCGGGCGAAGCCGATGCCGTCGCATGGGGTCAACTGTTCATCGCGAATCCCGATTTGCCGACACGCTTCAAGTTCGATGCGCCGCTGAACGCACCGAACCCCGAAACGTACTACGCTCCGGGGCCCGTGGGCTACATCGACTATCCCACGCTCGAAACCGCTTGATCCGTTTTTCCAATCTGATTTGATCCGAGGCGATATGGCCAGCACACCCAATCTCGTCACCAAGGCGATCGTCACCGGGCACACGCGCGGCCTCGGCGCCGCGCTCGTCGATGCACTGCGTGCGCGCGGCATCGACGTACTCGGCGTAGCGCGATCGCGCCGTGCGTCGAAGCCCGATGCGCTTGCGCTGCCGGGCAATTTCGACGAAGTCGAGCTCGATCTGTCCGATAGCGACGCACTCGGGCAGTGGCTACGCGGCGATGCGATCGCTACGTTCCTGCACGGCGCCGAGCGTGCCATGCTCGTCAATAACGCGGGCACGCTGGGGCCGATCGGGCCGTGCGCCGTGCAGCCGCCGGTGGACGTTGCCCGCGCGGTTGCGCTGAACGTCGCCGCGCCGCTCATGCTGTCGAGTGCGTTCTCGGCCGCCACGGCCGACATCGCCGATCGCCGCATCGCACACGTATCGAGCGGGGCCGCGCGCAATCCGTATCCGGGGTGGAGCATCTATTGCGCGACGAAGGCAGCGCTGGATCATCATGCCCGCGCCTCGGCGCTCGACGCCGAGCGTGGGCTGCGTGTCGTGAGCCTCGCTCCCGGCGTGATCGATACGGACATGCAAGGCCAAATTCGCGGTGCAGATGAAGCGCGATTTCCGCTGCGCGAGCGCTTCGCCGAAATGAAGCGCTCGGGTCAACTCGCATCGCCCGACGAAGCGGCCGGCAAGTTCGTCGACTACCTGCTCTCCGAGACGTTCGGCCAGACGCCAACCGCGGACATCCGCCAGCTCTGAAGTGAGTCTTCATTCATGAGCAAACCCGGCAGTGGGCGTCATATCGACACGCTGCTTCGCGAGGCCGTCGAACTTCAGCAAAACGGCGCCCTGGACGAAGCGGAAACCGTCTATCGCGAGATTCTCGCGCTGCGCCCTCGACACTTCGATGCCCTCCAGTTGCTGGGGGCGTTGGCGCTGCAAGCGTCTCGCTACGAGGAAGGCGCCTCGCTTTTGATGCGAGCGCTGGACATCGATGGGCGCCAAGCCCCCGTGCACTCGAATTTGGCATTCGCCTTGAATGCGCTTGGCCGTCACGAGGCAGCGTTAGCAGCCGCAAATCGTGCGCTGGCACTCAACCGCGGTTTCGTCGATGCCCTCAACAATCGCGGTGTTGCGCTCGCCGGGTTAGAGCGCCCCGACGAAGCGCTCGCTTCCTTCGAAAAGGTACTCGCGGCCAAGCCTGATTTCCCCGAGGCGTGGAGCAACCGCAGTTGCGCACTGCGCGATTTGGGTTTGCCGGACGAGGCGCTGGCTAGTTGCGATCGCGCGCTCGCGCTGCGTCCGAACTACGCCGAGGCATGGAGCAACCGCGCCAATGCGCTGTCCGACCTGAATCGCCCGCTCGACGCGCAGGCCGATTACGAGCGCGCACTCTCGGCATCGTCGGAATTCGCCGATGCTTGGAACAACCTCGGCTTGACCTACGTCGACATGAATCGACACGCGGACGCCCTCGCCTGTTTCGATCGCGCGCTGGCGCTCTCGCCCGATTCCGCGGAAACGCATTGGAATCGAGCGCTTTGCTTGTTGCAAACGGGCGATCTCGCCAACGGGTTCGCCGAGTACGAATGGCGCTGGCAGCGCAAACGCATTGCACCCACTCGGCGTGTGTTCGATGTGCCGTTGTGGCTGGGCGACGCCGCGCTCGACGGAAAGACGATCCTGCTTCACGCCGAGCAAGGCCTTGGCGATACGTTGCAGTTCTGCCGCTATGCAGCACTCGTCGCAAAGCAGCGTGCGCGCGTGGTGCTGGAGGTACAGCCTGAACTTAAGCGCCTGCTCGAAGGGCTAGAAGGCGTCGACACGCTAGTCGCGGCGGGCGAACCGCTCCCCGCGTTCGATTACCATTGCCCGCTCTTGAGCTTGCCGCTGGCACTGCGTACCGTCGTGGCGACGATTCCGGCCGATACCCCATATCTATTCGCCGATACACAAGCGTCGGCGCAATGGCGCGCCCGCATCGCAGAAGCGGCGCCACACGGCGCGCTGAAGGTGGGCTTGGTCTGGGCCGGCGGGCACCGGCCGCACGTGCCGGAGGTGAGAAAGAACGATGCGCGCCGATCGCTCAGCGTCGATCGTTTCGCGCCGATCATCGAAGTGCCGGGCGTGCAATTTTTCAGCTTGCAAAAGGGCGAGAAGGCCGCGCAACAACTCGCCGCGATGCAAACGCACCACGAAGCGAGCCGGCGCGTGATCGATTGGACCGAAGCGTTGAACGACTTCGCCGATACGGCCGCGCTCGTCGACAATCTCGATCTCGTCATTTCCGTCGATACGTCGACGGCTCACTTAGCCGGCGCGATGAATAAACCGGTGTGGATCTTGAATCGGCTGGACACCTGCTGGCGTTGGATGCTCGAACGCGAAGACACCCCGTGGTACCCGAGCGCGCGATTGTTTCGGCAACCGACGCTGGGCGATTGGGACAGCGTCATCGATAACATTGCGCGTGCGTTGGCGGCGCGCGCGGGCCGTTGAGTGCCGACGGCGTGCGATGGGGTCGCTCGGCGCCGATTGCGGCGTTTTAATGCGCGGGAAGGCGTTTGACGGCGCGCCGCGTTTCAACGCCTCGCGCCGACGCGCGCGAAGCGCCGCCGATAAGCTGCCGGGCTCGTCATTGCGATGCGCCGGAAATGCCGACGCATCGATTCCTCGGACCCGAAGCCGGCCCGCTCCGCGATGGCACCGATCGACAAGCGCGGCCGCGTCTCGAGCATGTCCTTCGCCAGCGCGATGCGTTCGCGAATCAACCACGCGTAGGGGCCTAAGCCCGTCGCTTCTGTAAACCGCCTTTGCAATGTCCTTGCGCTCATCGACGCGCGTTGAGCAAGCGATTCGATGGTGTGAGCCGAAGCCGCATGCGCACGCATCCAATCGATCAAACGAGCCAGCCGCCCGCCGTCATCTTCTGATGGCATGGGCCGTGGCACGAACTGCGCCTGCCCGCAGTCGCGATGCGGCGGTACGACGAGCCGCTGCGCGACCCGATTCGCCACCGCGCCGCCGTGATCTTTACGCACAAGATGAAGCAGCATATCGAGCCCGGCGGCGGACCCGGCCGACGTGACGATGGCGCCTTCATCGACATACAGCGCGTCAGGCGCCACGTGCAACGCCGGATATCGCGCTCTTAGCTTCTCGGCATAGCGCCAGTGTGTCGTGACCGTCTTGCCATCGAGCACGCCGGCCGCCGCCAGAACGAATACGCCCGAGCAAATGGAGCACAGCCTTGCCCCTCGACGCGCTGCCGCGCGCAATTTGCGCAGCAGCGGCTCTGGCGGCAACTCGTCCGCATCGCGCCAACCAGGAATGACGATCGTGTCGGCGCGATCGAGCAGCTTGAGCGTATACGGTGCGGACAGCGTCACGCCACCGGCTGCACGAATCGGCCCGTCCTCAGCGGCGCAAACGGCGAAGCGATACCAATTCACGCCGAGTTCCGGGCGCGGGAGCGCGAAGAGTTCGACGACGCAGCCGAACTCGAAAGTGCAAAGCCGGTCGTAGGTGACGGCTGCGACGAGGTGTGAGTGCATGGCACGATGTTACCGGACATTGACGGATGCGCCACTGCTACGAATGCATCCGAATCGAAATAATGGCGATACGCTTTCAACGCAGAGGTCAACATGCAAATTTCATCGGCCGTCACGGCCATCGCCCCCGCACCGCGCGAGGCCGCGCTCGAGCACTTCGAATCATCCTTGCGTTTCGAAACGGATTGCTGGGACGTGCACCATGCACTCGTCGACAAGGGCCAGCCCGATTTCGTCCTTCTCGACGTGCGCAGCCCGACGCTCTTCGCGGCCGCGCACATACCGGGCGCAATCAATCTCCCGCACGGTAAGATCATCGAATCGAAGCTCACGTCATACGCGGCCAACACCATCTTCGTGACGTATTGCGCGGGCCCGCACTGCAACGGCGCGACGCGCGGCGCGATCCGTTTGGCGAAGCTGGGCCGGCCGGTGAAAGTGATGATCGGCGGAATCACGGGCTGGCTCGACGAAGGCTTTGCGCTGACGGCCGAAGCCAATGCCCAAACACCTTCGCCGGCGCTACCGATCAACCCGCCAGCATCGCAGCCAACTCACGAGTGAGGGCATCGCTAGCGGGCATCATCGGCGCGCGCAATTCGCCTGCGATCCGACCTTCCGCTGCCAGCCCCGCCTTGACGGGCGCAGGGTTCGGTTCGGACGCCAACGCGCGCATCAGCGGCGCCAACTCGTGATAGATCGCACGACCCTGTTGAAGCTCGCCTGCCGCCAACGCCCGGTGCATCGCGACGAAATGCTCGGTGCGCAAGTGAGCGGAAGCGGCAATCGCGCCCGCGCCGCCCATGCACATCGATGCGAACATTGCGTCGTCGTTGCCCGTCAATACCTTGAGGCGTCCATCGAGAATCAGCGCCAACGTCGTCTCGGGCGAACCCGCGCAATCCTTGATCGCTTGAATGCGAGGATGCGCGGCGAGCGTCAGCAACGTATTCAATTCGATCCGCACGCCGGTCCGGTAGGGAATGTCGTAGATGACGATGGGCTTCGCGCTTGCATCCGCCATCGTCGAAAAATAATCGACGATGCCGGCCTGGGGCGGCCGGATGTAATACGGCGCGGTAACCATCACGCCGTCGATCGACAGATCGCTCAGCCGCGACACGCGCTCTCGTACGGCAACCGTTTGGTTGCCCGCCACACCCGCGATGACCGGCAGACCCTCGGCGGCACGCAAAATCGTCGCGAGCACGGCATCTTGCTCCTCGTACGACAGCGACGCCGGTTCGCCCGTCGTACCGAGCGCGGCGAAACCAGCTACGCCCGCGTTGCGATAGCGGCCGACGAGCGCGGCCAGCGCGCGATGATCCACCGCGCCCGCCTGAAACGGCGTAATGAGCGGAATCCAAATACCGGAAAAAATCGACATGACTTCACCTCGAAAAGCGACCGAATCGAATCCGAGGGAGGCGCCGGGAAGGCTGAAGAGAAGTACTGCGATGTGTGGCTGTCCCGTCGCGCGTCCGACGGCACAGCGCACCGGTCAGACGTGCGGCTGTTTTTTCGCTTTGGAAACGGCGAGCGCGACGGCTCGGCCGCATGAAATAGGCGGGCTGAGCAGTGCGGCAACCGACGAGAAATAAACGGGGCGCGTTTCCATTCGGCGCAGTGTACAGGGTCAGAGCGGGGTGCGGCAATAGGAAGACCATCCTCGCGCAACGTTGCGCGCACTCAGGGCTTGACTTTAGCTTCGATCGACATACAATACGCACCGCGTACATTCACCGACCGAGGCCTACCGATGACCGCCCCCCAACAAGCGTTCCTGCGCGACGCCATGCGCCGCATGAATATGACGCGCGATGCGTTCGCCAACCGCATTGGCGTCAGCCGGCGCGCCCTAGACACATGGCTTTTGCCCGAGGACTCGCAAGAATCTCGTTCAATGCCGGAGATCGTCGGACGCTTCGTTTCGGAAATCGTCGTCAATAGCGCACGCGACGAAGGATATACGCAACGCGTAGATTCAACACCCTTGGCGAGCCGAATCCTATTCGAAGGCAAGCCCCAACTGCTCTCGGTCGATCAGTTCTCACGCGAATCGGTTGAAGCGCTCTTTCGCGTGGCCGACGTCATGCAGCCCATCGCGCGGCGGCAAAAGATTTCTCGCGTGCTGGAAGGCGCGGTGCTCGGCAATCTTTTCTTCGAAGCGAGCACGCGCACGCGAGTCTCGTTCGGTGCGGCGTTCTGCCGCCTGGGCGGATCCGTCTGCGATACGACGGGCTTTACGTTCTCGTCGATGGCGAAAGGCGAATCGATCTACGACACCAGCCGCGTCATGAGCGGGTATGTCGACGCGCTCGTGGTTCGGCATCCCGAGCAAGGATCGGTGGCGGAATTCGCGCGCGCGACGAATCTGCCCGTGATCAACGGCGGCGACGGGCCCGGCGAGCACCCGAGCCAAGCGCTGCTCGATCTCTATACGATCCAGCGCGAGTTCTCCCGCCTCGGCAAAATCGTCGACGGCGCGCACATCGCGCTTGTCGGCGATCTCAAGTACGGCCGCACCGTGCATTCGCTCGTCAAGCTGCTTGCGCTCTATCGCGGCATCAAGTTCACGTTGATTTCGCCGCCCACGCTCGAAATGCCCGCCTACATCGTCGATCAAATTTCGCGCAACGGCCATGTCGTCGAACAATCGAGCGATCTGGCCGTGGGCCTTCGCGGCGCCGATGTCGTCTACGCCACTCGCATTCAAAAAGAACGCTTCACCGACGAATCGTTCGAAGGCTATACCCCCGACTTTCAAATCAACGAGGCACTCGTCGAGGCGACATGCTCACGCGAGACGCTGATCATGCACCCCTTGCCGCGCGACAGCCGTCCTGGCGCCAACGATCTGAGCACCGATCTCAATCACGATCCCCGGCTTGCGATCTTCCGGCAAACCGACAACGGCATTCCGGTTCGCATGGCCATTTTTGCCGTGCTGCTCGGCGTCGATCATCTCGTGCAGCATTCGATGCGCGACGCCGCATGGCGCCCGCCGGCTTACCTCGGGCCGGACGACGCCGTCTTTCACGGAATCGATTGACAAGTGACGGCAACCGCGCCGTCGGATCGACACTTGGGCACCGCGCTTGCTTGCCACCATGGGGTTTGCACGCAGCAGGTAAAGGCAGGCCGCCTTCCCTGCTTTTCACGGAGCTTCGTTCACCGCCCATGACCAAGCCCGGCGCCACCGATCCCCCTTCGCACGCGCCCAATCTGGCGCGTCGCCGATTTCTGCAATCCGCCGCCGCGGCTGCCACGATCGGCGCCGCGCCGCATCTGTCCGCCGAGGAACAACCGATGGCACAGCCCGCGCCCGATCCCCTCCCCATGCGCCCCGCGCCCCCCGCAGGCCCCGTTCACCTGACGATCAACGGCCGGGCGTATGCTCTGCAACTCGAGCCGCGCGTGACCTTACTCGATGCGCTACGCGAATACGTAGGCCTCACCGGCACAAAGAAAGGCTGCGATCGCGGGCAATGCGGCGCATGCACGGTGCTGGTCGGAGGCCGCCGCATCAACTCGTGTTTGACGCTGGCCGTCATGCACGAAGGCGAGTCGATTACGACAGTCGAAGGGCTGGCGCAGCAAGACACGCTAAGCCCGATACAACGCGCGTTCCTCGAACACGACGCCTTCCAATGCGGCTACTGCACGTCGGGCCAGTTGTGCTCCGCCACGGCGCTGCTCGACGAGTTCGACGCCGGCGCCGCGAGCACCGTCACGCCGGACGTCCGCACTCGGCCGCCGGCCCTTACCGACGACGAGATCCGCGAACGGATGAGCGGCAATCTGTGCCGGTGCGGTGCCTACCCGAACATTGTCGCGGCGGTACGCGTTGTCCATGAGCGCGGTTGACCCGAAAGGAGGCGATAGATGGAGGCAATCGCATACGAACGCGCAGCCGATATCGCAGGGGCAGTGAGCGCCGCGCGCGAACCGGGCGTCGCATTCATCGGCGGCGGCACGAACCTCATCGACTTGATGAAGGGCGGTGTAGAACGGCCCTTGAAACTCGTCGACATCACGCACTTGCGCGACGACGGTCTCCATGCAGTGCGCCCACTTCCGCAAGGCGGCATTCGTATCGGCGCGCTCATGCGCAACAGCGATGCGGCGAATCACGCACTGGTGCGATCGCAGTATCCGCTGCTGACACAAGCGCTGGTAGCCGGTGCCTCGGCGAAGTTGCGCAACATGGCGACGGTCGGCGGCAACCTCATGCAGCGCACCCGTTGCCCGTATTTCTACGACACCGCGTTCGCCGCGTGCAACAAGCGCCTTCCCGGCAGCGGCTGCGCGGCGCTCGACGGCTACCATCGCACGCATGCCATTCTCGGCGCGAGCGAGTCGTGCATCGCCGTCAATCCTTCGGACATGAGCGTCGCGCTAGCGGCACTCGATGCCATCGTTCACGTGATAGGACCAGACGGCGAGCGCAGCATTCCAATCGAGCAGTTTCATCGCTTAGCGGCCGATCGCCCCGACATCGATACGACACTGCGGGCCGGCGAACTCATCACCGCTGTCGATCTTCCCGCCTCGACGCTATCGAGCCATACAAGCTATGTGAAGGTGCGAGACCGGGCGAGCTACGCATTCGCGCTCGTGTCGGTCGCCGCCGCGCTCGAATTGCAAGGCGACATCATCAAAGTCGTGCATATCGCACTCGGCGGCGTCGCGCACAAACCGTGGCGGGCGAGCATCGCCGAAGACATGCTGACTGGCCGTACGCTCACGGATGCCGCGTTGCACGCAGCGGCCACCGCACAAATGCGCGACGCGCGCCCGCTGCGCGACAACCGCTATAAAGTCACGCTCGCCGAACGCGCCATCGTGCGGGCGGTCAACATCGCGGCCGGGCGCGAGCAGACCGGTGTCACTGGAGTGAGCGCATGAATACGCTCGGACAACCTCATGACCGCACCGACGGCGTGCTCAAGGTCACCGGCGGTGCGCGCTACGCCGCGGACTTCCCCGCCGCACAACTGGCGCATGCGGTGCTCGTCACGAGCACGATCGCTTGCGGCCGCATTGCTTCGATCGACACCACCGAAGCCGATGCAATGCCGGGCGCGCTGCGCGTCATGACGTCGCGCAATGCGCCTCGTCTACCGAACGGTGGCCAGCCCGAAGTCGACCCGCCAGCGCAACGCCGGCTCTCGCTGCTGCAAAACGACGAAGTGCGGTACGACAACGAGCCGGTCGCCCTGGTCGTGGCCGATACGCTCGAGCGTGCCGTCGATGCGGCATCCCGGCTTCGCGTCACGTATGCGCCCGCGTTTGCCGCCTTGGATTTTTCCGCGGCAAAGGCGCACGGGCATCCGCCCGCATCGATGATCGGCGGCAAGCCCGACACGGAGCGCGGCGATGTCGAACATGGTTTGCGCTCGGGCGCGGTGCGCGTCGACGCCGTCTACACGACGCCGATGGAACACCACAATCCGATGGAGCCACACGCGATCATGGCGTCGTGGGACGGCCCGCGCTTGACGCTCTACGACACGACCCAGGGCGTGGCCAACGCAAGAAAGGCCGTGGCCGCTTTCCTCGGCATACCCGCTGACGACGTGCACATCATCTCGCCGTTCGTCGGCGGCGGGTTCGGCTGCAAAGGCTCGGTGTGGTCGCATGTCGTGCTCTGCGCGATGGCGGCCCGCGAGATCGGCCGGCCCGTACGGCTCGCGCTGACACGGCCGCAAATGTTCGGGCCCGTGGGCGGGCGGCCTCATACCGAGCAACATCTCGCGCTCGCTGCCGGCGACGACGGGACGCTCACGGGCGTGCGGCACGACACCTATGCAAATACGTCGACGTTCGAAGATTGGACTGAAACGTCGGGCGTGCTGACGCGCATGCTCTACGAGGTGCCGAACCTCGCGACGTCGCACCGGCTGGTGCCCCTCAATGTCGGCACGCCCACCTTCATGCGCGCGCCCGGCGAAACGACGGGTTCGTTCGCGCTCGAATCGGCCCTGGACGAACTGGCGGCTGCGTTGAAGATGGACCCGCTCGCGTTGCGGCTGAAAAATTACGCGGAGATCGATCCGCAGGAAGGCAAACCTTGGTCGAGCAAGCAGCTTCGCGAATGCTATCGCTTGGGCGCCGAGCGATTCGGCTGGGCCAAGCGCACGCCTTCGCCTCGATCGATGCGCAAGGGTTCCACGCTCATCGGCATGGGCATGGCTACGGCCACCTATCCGGCCCATCGCAACGAAGCGGCCGCGTTCGCACGCATCCTGCCTGACGGCACGGCAGTCGTGGCTTCCGGCACGCAAGACCTGGGCACCGGCACGTATACGGTCATGACGCAAGTGGCCGCCGATGCGCTGGGTTTTCCGCTGGACCGGGTGAGCTTCGCACTGGGCGATTCTTCGTTGCCGAACGCGCCCGTTTCGGGCGGATCGCAATCGGTCGCGAGCGTGGCGCCCGCGGTGAAACAAGCGGCCACCGCCGCACGGGAACGCCTGATCGATATGGCGCGCGCGGATGCGGGCTCGCCGTTGCATGGCATGACGACGGCGGAGCTAGCGGTCGTCGACGGTTGGGTGGTCGCGCGCGGCGACCCATCGCGCCGCGATCCGGCCGCCGCGATCCTCGCACGGGCCGGCGGCCGTCCGATCGAGACGCATGCAACGGCCAAGCGCGGCGAAGAGGCACAGCGCTACGCATTCCATTCGTTCGGCGCCGTGTTCGTCGAGGTGCACGTCGATGCAGCGCTGGGAACGATTCGCGTGCCGCGCGTGGTCGCCGTCTACGATGTGGGCCGGTTGCTCAACGCCAAGACCGGCAAGAGTCAATTGATGGGCGGCATCGTCTGGGGAATCGGCGCCGCGCTCGAGGAGGCGAGCGAACTCGATCCGCGCTACGGCCGCTTCGTCAACGCCAATCTGGCGGAGTATCACGTGCCGGTCAACGCCGACATCGGCACGATCGACGTCAGCGTGCTCGACGTACCCGACCCGCACTTCAACGCGCTGGGTGCGCGGGGCATCGGCGAGATCGGGATCACCGGCGTTCCGGCGGCGATCGCCAACGCGGTCTACCATGCGACGGGCGTGCGCGTGCGCGATCTGCCTATTACGCTCGACAAACTGCTTGTATGACCTACGCCGCATCCACCACGGCATTGTTGCTTGCTGCGGGCCGCGGCACCCGCTTCGATCCCTCGGGCTTACAGAACAAACTGCTCGCACCGCTCGTCGATGGCACGCCCATCGCATGTGCGGCCGCGCGCGCGCTGCTGACGGTGCTGCCGCACGTCACCGCAGTGGTCCGCCCCGGCGCCGAAGCGCTCGCCCATGCGCTCAACGACGCAGGGTGCGATGTGGTGTTTTCGATCGAGGCGGAACGCGGGATGGGGGCAAGCCTGGCGGCCGGTATTCGCGCGACGCAAGAGGCGGAAGGCTGGATTGTCGCGCTCGCCGATATGCCTTGGATCGCGCCCACGACCATCGAACGGATCGCACGCCGAATCGATGGCGGCGCATCGATCGTCGCACCGATTTATCGCGGCAGGCGCGGACACCCCGTCGGATTCGGCGCCATCCACCGCGATAGGTTGCGTTCGCTCGATGGAGACATCGGCGCACGCGGCCTACTCGATGTGGCGGACGTCACGACGATCGAGGTCGACGACGCGGGCGTGCTGGCCGACATCGACACCTATGACGATCTGAGCCGCCGGCGATAGCGAATAGCGTATAGCGTCGCCAGGATGCAATCGCGCCACCGCTATCGGTCAGACAGTTCGGGCGTGCCGGTTGGCTTGCTGCGTGGCCAGATAACCGTCAAAGACCATCGCGATATTGCGCACCAGCAATCTTCCGGGCGCAAGCACGCGCAGCCGGTCCGAGCCGATCTCGATCAGCCCGTCACGCTCGAATTCACGCAGACGTTCGAGCTCGGGCGCGAATCGATCGACGAACCGGATCGCATGGGCCGCGTCGATCTCGTTGAAGCGCAACTCGATGTTGCACATCAGTTGCATGATGACATCGCGCCGCAGGCGATCATCCGCACTCAATCGGATGCCACGTTCGATCGGAAGCCGACACGCATCGATCGCCGCCGAGTCGCGTCCCAGATCCTTGGCATTTTGCGCATAGACGTCGCCGATTTTTCCAATCGAGGAAACGCCGAATCCGATCAAGTCGCAGTTGCCGCGCGTGCCATAGCCTTGGAAGCTTCGATGCAGCGAGCGTTGCGCTTGCGCGCGGGCCAGTTCATCGGTGGGCAACGCAAAATGATCCATGCCGATATAGACATAGCCGGCACGAGTCAAGGTCTCGATTGCAAGGCGCAGGAGCGCAAGCCTTTCTTGCGGCGGCGGCAACGCGGCGGCATCCATTTGACGCTGCATCTTGAACATGTGCGGCATATGCGCGTAGCCGAATACGGACAGCCGATCGGGTGCGAGGGCAATGACGATATCCAGCGTGCGCCGGAAACTCTCGACGGTTTGATACGGCAATCCGTAAATCAGGTCCACATTGATCGAGTGATAGCCCGTGGCGCGTGCGGCACGCATGACTTCCGCTGTCATTCCAATGGGCTGGATGCGGTTGATCGCCTGCTGCACGAGCGGATCGAAATCCTGAACGCCAAGGCTTAGCCGATTGAAGCCCAGCGTGCGCAATTCGACGATCGTTCGCGCGTTGGCCTCGCGCGGGTCGATCTCGATCGAATAGTCGCCTTCCGCATCACGGCGCAGCATGAAGTGCTCTCGCGTGACCGCCATCAACTCCATCATTTCGTCGCGAGACAGAAATGTGGGCGTCCCGCCGCCCCAGTGCAATTGGGAGACACGACGGGAGGTATCGAAGCGCGCCGCTTGCAGCGCGACTTCCCGCTTGAGACATTCCAAATACGGCCGAGCGCGGGCGCGGTTTTTTGTCGCGATCTTGTTGCACCCGCAATAAAAGCATGCCGTCGCGCAGAACGGAATGTGGAAGTAAAGCGATAGATCGGTATCCCCCGCTCCCAGATCGGCTGCCGCGCGTGCGTATTCGCCGATGTCGAAGTCGCCCCGAAACTGAACTGCGGTGGGGTAGGACGTATAGCGCGGTCCGTTGACTTGGTACTTCGCCAGCAAATCAGGTTGAAACAGGATGTCGGATTCCATCGTCTACTCCATCGAACAATCGACCGCTTCGCGAGCATCGAGGCAAAGTCGTGGCGGATCACGCGATGCAATCGTCGACCATGGAGCTTCGCGTCGGCCTGATCTGAATCAAAGAGCAATGAAATCAGCATGCGTCTCGATGACGCACCGCGTAAAAAAGATCGCGGCTAGCCCCTCCCTTTGCCCATGGCGACACTATGCCGCGCGTCCGATTGCGTTCAAGGAGCATAAAAAGAAGAGCAAGGTCATTCGCGGGATGCGCCCTTCCTAGCCAATGACACGCAAGCGCCGAACCTCGGACAGATAGATGAGCGTGAGCGACACCCAGACGACACCGTATAGAAACATGAAGCATGTCGAGCGCACGCGAAACACGTCGAGCAACGCGCCGAATACGATCGGCAATAGGAACCCGCCGACGCCCCCCGCCAAGCCGACGATGCCCGTCACGACGCCCATGTGTTCCGGAAAATCGTCCGCGACATACTTGAATGTCGAAGCCATGCCGAAAGCGAACACGATGCCGAGCAAGAACGAGATCGCGACGAATCCGGCAACGGGCATCGAAATGTGCAGCGTCGCCGTGCCGTCTATCGTATGGATGACAAGATCGGTGGCCGGATACGAGAGCAAGAACAGGCTCATCCACGCAACCCACAGGCCCCACCACGTCACCGCATGCGCGCCGAAGCGATCCGCCAGCGCGCCGCCGAGCGCGCGCAGCACCGAGCCAGGCAACGAGAAGCCGGCCGCAAAGGCGGAGGCGGCCACGAGCGTCATGCCGTATTCGGTTTTCAAGTACTGCGGGATCCACAACGAGAGCGCGGTGAATCCGCCGAATGTGATCGAGTAATACTGACAAAGCCGCAATACGCGCGGATCGCGAATCAAGCGAAGCGAATCGCGCCAATTCGCCTTCGCTTTGCCGGCCCCCGGGTCGGGCGCCGAGGCGAGCCAAAACACGATGGCCGTCACGGCGAGCGCAACGGCATACGCCTTCGGCACGAAACGCCAGCCGTACGCCGACATCAGCGACGGTGTCACGAACAGGTTGACCGCCGCGCCGACGGTGCCCGCACCGAACACGCCCATCGCGAAGCCACGGCGTTCCGGCGGAAAAAAGCGGGCGACGTACGGCGTTCCCACCGCGAATGAGGCACCCACGCACCCGAGAAAGAGGCCGATCAGCAGAAACTGCCACAGCTGCGTCGCGTAGCTCACCGCGAATACCGGTACCGCGCAGCCGGCAAGCAATATCGTCATGACGATCCGACCGCCGAAGCGATCGGTCCACGCGCCAAACGGAAGCCGCATCAACGCGCCCGTGAGGACGGGTGTTGAAGTGAGCAGCCCGAATTGCGCGCCGTTCAGTTGCAGATCGTCACGAAGTTTGACGCCGAGCACGCCAAACATCATCCACACCACGAAGCACATCATGAAGGCGAGCGTGCTCGCGAACAGCACGCGCCAGGCGCGCATCGTCACGGCGCCGCCGTTGGCGCGCACCGTCGCATCGACCTGAAAAGCCATGTTCGTTTCTCCCGATCACTGAACCAGTGGGCCGTTCGCGCCGTTCAACGCCACCCCTTCGATGCGCGCGCCGCCAGCAAGCACCGACACGTATTGCCGCGTGGCGTTGCGTCGTACTTGGTTCGACAGAAATGCGGCAATCGTGCTGGCGACTTCGTCGAACGGCATGATCTGGCCTTCCACTCGTCGGTCGACACGCACGATGTGAAAACCGAAGCGCGTATTGACGAGGCGGCGCATCAGGCCGACATCCGTTGTGTCGAAGACAGCCGCTTCGAACTCGGGCACGGTATCGCCGCGCGTCAATTGGCCGAGGCTGCCGCCGACGTCGGCCGACGGGCAATTCGATAGCTCGCGTGCCACGTGCTCGAACGTCTCGGGCACGGCGAGCACATCAGCCAGCGCGGCTTCGGCGCGTCGTCGCAGCGCCACGAGCGGCACGCCCTGGGTGACGGCGAACAGAATGTGGCTCGCATAGACGATCGCATTCCGGCGAAAGCGCGTCGCGTGATGTGCGTAATAGCGTTCGCAGGCTTCTCGATTCGCATCCGGCACGTGCGTCACTTCGCGCGCGAGCAACGTATCGATCGTGTCGTCGTCGATCTGCGCGTGCTCGTCGATCAACCCGAGCCCGACGGCGCGCTGCCTGAGCAGTTCGCGCACGACGAGCGCGCGCCGCGCCGCCTCGAGGGGATCGGACGCGTCGGCGTGATACGCGCTTTCGGCGGCGATGGCGTTCGCATCCAATTCGACGCCGTTGATCCGCACGCACACCGCCACCTCCGCTTGCGCTGCCGCTTCTCGAACGTCACTCATCGTCATCCTCTCAACGCTTGCGCACTAACTGATACGGACGAAGGACATACCCGAGCGAAGCGACGCCGCTCCAGATATGCACCATCCGAGTAAAAGGCGACACGAGAAAGATCGTGAAGCCGAGCAAGATGTGCAACCGGTACACCAACGGCACGCCCACGAGCAAATTAGCCACGCCAGGCTGAAATGTGACGATGCCCTTCACGTAATCCGTCAGTTGCTCGAACAGCACGCCGTCGATATGGCGCATCGATACGACGACCGTACCGAGCCCGAGTGCGAGCTGCACCCACAGCATCAGCACGATGACGATATCGGAGCCGCGGCTGTTACGCCTGATGCGCGGATCGCCGAGCCGCCGCACGATCAGGATCGTCAAGCCGACGATCTCTGCCGCGCCGGCCGTGCCGCCCGCGATCATCGCCACCAGTTGATGCCCCGTCGCCGAAAGAAACGGCGCGACTAGCCAGTGCGGTGCGAGAAAGCCGCCGAAATGCCCAAGGACGACGATGAGCACGCCCCAGTGGAAAAGATTGCTGCCGGCCCGCAACGCGCGGCGCCGCAACAGCTGTGACGAATCGGATTTCCACGTGTATTGCTCGCGGTCGAAGCGGATCAGGCTGCCGATCAGCAGGACGGCGAGACAAACGTACGGATAAATGCCGTACATCAACTGGTGCAAGTAGTCGTTCATGTCTTTCCCCTTATGGGCTAAGCGCATCCACGGTTGGCGTCAGGCCGCTTTTCATGGAACCGCACTGCTTGCTCCGTCGGCGCCGCCGCACCCACGAAGCGCACCGGTTCATCGACATAAGCGGCGTCGAGCGCGCGGTAGTCGGCGGCATTGGGCCGCTCGGCGGCCGCATCGTCGTCCGGCGACGCCGGTGTCTCGATCGGCTCTTCGCCGGCGAGCGGCAACAGTGCGCTCAAGACGAGGCTGTAATGGCTGCCGCGCTTGGCGAGCTGCGCGCAAATCGCGCGAAGAATCTCGCCCGTCTCGCCCAGCGCCTTGCGCGCGTGCGGCGCGGGTAGCAGTGAGGCATACTCGAGAAACACCGGCAGATAGTCGGGCAGCTCGCCAGGCTTCAGAACGAGATCGCGCTGCTCGTACATGTGTCGCAGATCGACCATCGCTTGGCCCCGATCGCGCGACTCTCCGTGGACATGCTCGAACAGATGCAGCGACGTGGCGCGACCGCGATCGAACAGCGCGACGTAGTTCTCCTGGAGCGTCAGCAAATCGCGCTCGCGCAGATACGCGATGAAGCACGCGAGGCCGGCGCGTTCGCGCAGCGGCAAGCGCGCTGCGCTGCGCAGGTGATCTTCTATCGAATCGAGCGCCGCGAGCAATGCCTCGTCGGGGTAGTCAACCAGCGCGGCCAACGCCGCATAGGTCGGATCGGGTGCGGTGTTCATCTCAGGGCTCCTGCCGAATCGGAATCGTCTTTGCACCCTTTCTAGGGCTGAACAGGCTGGCCTCGGAGCGCCCGTCCGAGCATCCGTTGCCGAACGAAAAGCCGCACGACGAGCGCAGCTCGAACGCATCCTCCGCGTACTCGCGATGCGTGGTAGGGATCACGAAACGGTCTTCATAATTCGCGATCGCCAAATAGCGGTACATCTGCTCGACTTGCGGGAGGGACAGGCCGACCTGCTGGAGCACGCCCAATGCATCGACACCGTCGACATGCCGCGCGCGCATGAACGCGCGCATCGCGAGCAACCGCTCGAGCGCCAGCTTGACGGGCGTTTCGTCGCCGGCCGTAAGCAAATTCGCCAAGTAGCGCAGCGGGATGCGCAACGATTCGACATCGGGCAGATACCCGTTCATGCCGAGCGTGCCGCTATTGGCGGCCGCGTTGATCGGCGACAGCGGCGGGACGTACCACACCATCGGCAGCGTCCTGTATTCGGGATGCAGCGGAAACGCGATCTTCCAGTCGATGGCCATCTTGTAGGCCGGCGAGCGCCGCGCTGCATCGAGCCACGCGGCGGGTACGCCGTCGCGCTCGGCCTGCGCCACGACTTCCGGATCGTTCGGATCGAGAAACAACGAGAGCTGCGCCTCGTAGAGATCCGTTTCCTGCTCGACACTGGCCGCTTCGGCAATCCGGTCGGCGTCATAGAGCAACACGCCCAGGTAGCGGATCCTTCCGACGCATGTTTCCGAACACACCGTCGGCTGGCCCGCCTCGATGCGCGGATAGCAGAAGATGCACTTCTCCGCCTTGCCGCTATGCCAGTTGTAGTAGATCTTCTTGTAGGGACAGCCCGACACGCACATCCGCCAGCCCCGGCACTTGTCCTGGTCGATCAGGACAATGCCGTCCTCCTCGCGCTTGTAGATCGAACCGGACGGGCACGCAGCGGCGCAGGCAGGGTTCAAGCAGTGCTCGCACAAGCGAGGCAAATACATCATGAAGGTGTTCTCGAACTGCCCGTAGATCTCCTTCTGCACCGCTTCGAAGTTGCTGTCCTTTGCCCGCTTTTCGAATTCGCCGCCGAGGATCTCTTCCCAGTTCGGCCCCCATTCGATCTTCTCGAGCCGCTCACCGCTCACGAGCGAACGCGGGCGCGCCACGGGCATCGCACGCGCGTCGCCGGCATTGTGCAAATGCGCGTAGTCGAACGTAAAGGGCTCGTAGTAGTCGTCGATTTCCGGCAGTTGCGGATTGGCGAAAATCTGCGCCAGCACCCGCCATTTGCCACCGATGCGCGGTTCGATCGCGCCATTGGCGCGGCGTGTCCAGCCGCCGCGCCAGCGTTCCTGGTTCTCCCACTCTTTCGGATAGCCGATGCCCGGCTTGGTCTCCACGTTGTTGAACCACGCGTATTCCATCCCCTCGCGGCTCGTCCAGACATTCTTGCAGGTGACCGAACAGGTATGGCAGCCGATACATTTGTCGAGGTTCAGCACCATCGCAATTTGCGCACGTACCTTCATGACCGTTCTCCCCCCGCTGCAACGCCGCCGACGCTGCTTGTCTCAGCCGTGGCTGGTTCCCCGTCGAGCCAGTCGACACGGTTCATTTTGCGAACAATCAGAAACTCGTCGCGATTCGATCCCACCGTTCCGTAGTAGTTAAAGCCATAGGACAGTTGCGCATAGCCGCCGATCATGTGCGTTGGCTTCAGTGCGACGCGGGTCACGGAGTTGTGAATGCCGCCGCGCGTGCCCGTGATTTCCGAGCCGGGCGTATTGATGATTTTTTCCTGAGCGTGATACATCATCACCATCCCCGAGGGCACCCGCTGGCTCACGACTGCTCGGGCGCACAGCGCACCGTTCGAGTTGTAGCACTCGATCCAGTCGTTATCGGCCACGCCGATCGCCTTCGCATCGTCTTCGGAAATCCACACGATCGGACCGCCGCGCGACAGCGTCAGCATCAGCAGGTTGTCGGTGTACGTGCTGTGAATCCCCCACTTCTGATGCGGCGTGATGAAGTTCAGGACGCGTTCGGGGTTGCCGTTCGATCGCGTGCCGAGCATCTGTGCGTAGCTGCCGGTATCGACGGGCGGCTTATAGACGCATAACGATTCGCCGAACGCGCGCATCCACGGATGATCCTGATAGAGTTGCTGGCGCCCACTCAATGTGCGCCACGGCACGAGTTCGTGAACATTGACGTAGCCCGCGTTGTACGACACGTGCTCCGATTCGATCCCGCTCCAAGTCGGCGACGAGATGATCTTGCGCGGCTGCGCCTGGATGTCGCGGAAACGGATCTTTTCGTCCGCGCGTGGTTGCGCAAGATGCGTGTGATCAATGCCGGTGATCGCGGACAGGGCGCGCCACGCCTTGATCGCAACGGCTCCGTTGGTCTCCGGCGCGAGCGAGAGAATGACCTCGGCCGCGTCGAGCGCGGTATCGATGCGCGGACGCCCCTGCGTCGCGCCCTCTTCCGGCACGCGGTAATTGAGCTCGCCAAGGAGCTTCACCTCTTCCTTCGCATCCCAGCCGATTCCCTTGCCGCCGTTGCCGAGCCGGTCCATCAGCGGGCCTAGCGAGGTAAAGCGCCGGTAGGTGTTCGGATAATCGCGCTCGACGAACGTCACCGACGGCATCGAGCGCCCGGGAATCGCTTCGCACTCGCCACGGCGCCAGTCGTTCACGTCGAACGGCTGCGCGAGCTCGCCCGGCGTGTCGTGCGAGATCGGTGAGAGAACCACATCGCGCTCGACGCCCAAATGTCCTTCACACAGTTCGGAAAAGCGCTTGGCGATATCCTTGAAGATCTCCCAATCGCTCTTGGCCTGCCACGCCGGATCGACGGCTGCCGAGAGCGGGTGAATGAACGGATGCATGTCGGAGGTGTTCATGTCGTCCTTCTCGTACCAAGTCGCCGTGGGCAGCACGATGTCCGAGTACATGCAGGTGGTGGACATACGGAAGTCGAGCGTGACCAGCAAGTCGAGCTTGCCCTGCGGCGCTTCGTCGTGCCAAATCACTTCCTCCGGACGCGGCGCGCCCGTCTTGCCTAGATCGTCGCCTTGCACACCGTGCGTCGTGCCGAGCAGGTGTTTGAGAAAGTACTCATGGCCCTTGCCCGATGAGCCGAGCAAGTTCGAGCGCCACACGAACAGGTTGCGCGGGAAGTTTTCCGGCGCATCCGGATCGGCGCAAGCCATGTTCAGCTCGCCCGAGACGAGCCGTTTCGCCACCTCCGCTGCCGGTTGCGCGGCATCGGACAAGCGCGCGCCGACACGCAGCGGATTTTCTCGAAGTTGCGGCGCGGAGGGCAACCAGCCCATGCGCTCGGCGCGAACGTTGTAATCGATGGGCGAACCGTGAAAGCGCGTCTTGTCGGCGAGCGGCGAAAGCAATGAACTCGGATCCATCGGGTCGTAGCGCCACTGATCGGTGTGCGCGTAAAAGAACGACGTCGCGTTCATCTGACGCGGCGGCCGATTCCAGTCGAGTGCGAACGCGAGCGCCGTCCAGCCGGTTTGCGGACGCAGCTTCTCTTGCCCGACATAATGCGACCACCCACCGCCCGGCTTGCCCACACACCCGCACATGATCAGCATGTTGATGATCGCGCGGTAGGACATATCCATATGAAACCAGTGATTGATCCCGGCACCGACGATCACCATGGATTTTCCGTGGGTCTTGTCCGCGTTCTGCGCGAACTGCCGCGCCACCGCGATGACATCCTGGCGTTTCACCCCGGTGATCGCTTCCTGCCAGGCGGGCGTGTACGGCTGGTTCTCGTCGTAGCTCGCCGCGATGTCGCGACCGCCCAAACCCTGGTCGAGCCCGTAGTTCGCGATGAAGAGGTCGTACACCGTCGCCACGAGCGCCTCGCCGTCGCGTGTCGAAACGCGGCGGACACCGACTTTGCGTGACAGTTCGGACCGATGCGAGGTGTGATTGAAATGCGCGTGCGGCTGATTGCCGAAGTATGGAAAGAGCACGTCCACCACCGCATCGTGCGCCTGCGCGTTCGAAAGCCGAGGATCCAACGCCGCACCGCGCGACGTTTCCGATCGCAAATTCCACTTTGCCTGCCCCACATCCTTGCGCTGCTCCCAGCGAAAGCCGATGGAGCCGACCGGCACCACGTAATCGCCCGTCGCATCGTCGATCATCACCGTCTTCCACTCGGGCTGTTCGGTTTCGCCGAGCGCGTCGTCGAAATCGGATGCGCGCAGCTGGCGCTCCGGCACGTAGCCGTCCCCATGCGGCACGAGCCGCACTAGGCACGGCATATCGGTGTAACGCTTGCAATAGTCGATGAAGTAGTCGCTCTTGCCGGACAGATGGAATTCCTTGAGGATCACATGGCCCATTGCCAGCGCGAGCGCCGCATCCGTTCCCTGCTTCGGATGCAACCATAGATCGCCGAATTTGGCGCCCTCGGCGTAATCGGGGAAGACGGACACGACCTTCGCACCGCGATAGCGGGCTTCAACGAGAAAGTGTGCATCCGGCGTGCGAGTCTGCGGGACATTGGAGCCCCACATCATGATGAAGCTCGAGTTGTACCAATCGGCGGATTCGGGCACGTCCGTCTGCTCGCCCCATGTCTGCGGCGACGCGGGCGGCAGATCGCAATACCAATCGTAGAAACTCAGGCATACGCCGCCGATCAACGACAAATAGCGTGAGCCGGCGGCGTAGGACACCATCGACATCGCCGGAATGGGCGAGAAGCCCACGACGCGATCCGGCCCATGGCGCGCGACCGTGTACACATTGGCGGCGGCCACGATCTCGTTCACTTCGTCCCACGTCGAGCGCACGAAGCCGCCTAGCCCACGCCGGCTCTGGTAAGCGCGGCGCGCATCCGGATCCTCGACGAGCGAGCGCCACGCCTCGACCGGGGCCAGCGAGCGGCGGCGCTCGCGCCACTGCCGCACAAGCGCACTGCGCACGAGCGGATACTTGAGACGATTCGCGCTATACAGGTACCACGAATAGGACGCGCCTCGCGCGCAGCCGCGCGGTTCATGGTTCGGCATGTCGGGACGCGTGCGCGGATAGTCCGTCTGCTGCGTTTCCCATGTGACGATACCGCCCTTCACATAGACTTTCCACGAGCATGAGCCGGTGCAATTGACGCCATGCGTCGAACGCACGATCTTGTCATGCTGCCAACGCTTTCGATAGCCGTCTTCCCATTTCCGGTCTTCGTTCGTGACGGCACCGTGACCGTCGGAAAATTGCACCTTCGATGTCGTGAAGTAACGTAACCGGTCGAGGAAGTGGCTCATGTGTTCTCTCTGCCTATCTTTCTTCAGACCACCCCTCGATATTGCAAGAAAGGCGAATCCGGGTTTTAAAGGCAATTCAGTCTTGAATTAAAACTCGCTTTAACCAGAGACAGCGTTGGCGTATGCGGATTATCTAGACTGCGCCATCACCCGGCTTGACCTAGATCAAGCGATCGAAAGAGTCTCGACCTCGCACAAGCACCCACGCGCAGGCGCCGTCGCCCGCCAGGCAGGACGGGCAAGTAGCCGATCGAACCTGCGGCAAAATGCGCGGGGCGGCCCTCCCAAAAATGCTTATGCTTGAATCAGACTTGCCACCGCCACCCCTTTTATCTTTCGAAGTCGATGGAGTCGACCATGCTGAGCCCGCATGAATTCGCCACTTTACTGCTCGTTGCCAACGCCCCCGATTTGCATGAGTTGGATAGCGATGACTTGAATTGCCTCGTGGAGCGTCAACTCGTCGCACTCGAACAGTTGGCATCCGGTTCGCGTTGCCTTCGATTGACGACAAACGGCAACTCGATGCTTAGAGCAGTGGGAAGGCGCCGCTAATCGTGCCCAGCCAGGGATACCGATGGCCGAGAAAGTGCCGAGACGCCGTTCCGGCACGTGCCATGCGCGTCTATTCTCTTCCCGGGACCGACGCCCCTGGCAGGCCGAGCGTGCCGAAATGGCGCACGCCGCACCGACGGATAGCCTATAAATGAGTCTAGCTTCGCCGCCGTCTCGGATAGACCCGCCCCTGATACGGATACGCTTACGCCATGGACTATCGCATGCATACCGCACCGATCCCGGACCCCCTCGCCGATCCCACGCGTGACCCCGAAGGCGAACCGGTGGTGCCTCCCTCGCCCGGCCACCATAACGACGAACCGCAACGCCCCGAAGGCCCGCCCGACAGGAACCCGTCCTAGCGGTGCAATGCGATCCCGATTGGATGCCCCGGCTGCGCCGGGTGTGGCGTCGATCGGGGTAAGGGTTTGTCCCTCTGCGCCACTTGAGTCGATAGGTCGATACACCGGCCACGAGCGGCTTCATCTTCGAATAGCCCGTTGATGCCAAGCCGCTGTCCTGACCGACCTATTCTAGGCGACGCAATGCAGAAACTGACTTTGAATCAAAGGCTTGGCTCGATGATCGCGGTGCTGTGGGCCGGGCTGATCCTCATTGGGATCGCCGGCGTCTGGCAAAACCGCGTCTCGATGCTCGACGATCGCAAGGAGCAACTTGTCGCGCTCGTGCAGCAGGCGAACAGCGTCGCTCAGCACTACTACGACGCCGCGCAACAGCATGCGATGAGCGAGGACGACGCCAAGAAGCAAGCGCTCCAAGCCATTGGCATCCTGCGCTACGGCACGGACGGCTACTTCTCCATCAACGACTCGCAACCGGTCATGCTCATGCACCCGATCAAGCCTCAGTTGATCGGCAAGAACCTGGCGGACTTTGCCGACCCGGCCGGCGATCACTTATTCATCGACATCGCCAAAGTGGGCCAGCAGGACAAAGGCGGATTCGTCCACTACCTATGGTCCAAGCCCGGCAGCGAGGTCCCGGTGCCGAAGCTGTCGTACGTGCTTCGATTCGCACCGTGGGACTGGGACATCGTCACTGGCATGTACATGGATGACCTGAACCATGCATTCGTCTCGAACGCCATACGCTGGGTCGCGATCATCGGTTCGCTCGGTATCATTGCGACCATCGCGATGGTGCTCGTTCTGCGCAGCGTGCGCAGGGGGCTCGGCGGAGACTTGGAGGTGGCCGTCGATACGGCTCGGCGGATCGCCCACGGCGACCTCACTGCGCGCATTCCCGTGACGCACAACGACGAGTCGAGCCTGATGGCGGTGCTCGCGCACATGCAAGAGGGCCTGGCACATGCCGTGATGCGCGTGCGCTCGGGCACCGAGAACATCAACGTCGGCGCGAGCGAAATCGCGGCCGGCAACACCGATTTGTCGCAGCGCACTGAACAGCAAGCGGCGGCGCTCGTGGAAACGGCGTCGAGCATGGATCAAATGACGACGAACGTGAAGATGAATGCGGAAAGCGCGTCGCAAGCGGCGCGGCTCGCCGAGCAGGCGGCCGATGTGGCCACGCGCGGCAGCAGCGTCGTCGACGACGTGGTGCGCACGATGCAGGAAATCACGTCCAGCTCTCAGAAGATCGGCGACATCATCGGCGTCATCGACGGCATTGCCTTCCAAACGAACATCCTCGCGTTGAACGCGGCGGTCGAGGCGGCGCGGGCCGGCGAGCAAGGCCGCGGCTTTGCCGTCGTCGCCACGGAAGTGCGCAGCTTGGCCCAACGCTCGGCCACGGCCGCCAAGGAAATCAAAGCGTTGATCGAAACGTCGACGAATACGGTCGATCAAGGCGCCGCGCTCGTAGCGAACGCCGGCTCGACGATGGGCGAGATCGTGCAATCGGTACGCCGCGTCAACGAGATCTTGGAGGAGATCAGCCACGCGTCGCGCGAGCAAAGCGCCGGAATCGAGCAAGTGAACCGCGCCGTGGGCGAAATGGATAAGGTGACGCAGCAAAACGCGGCGCTCGTCGAAGAAGCGGCGGCGGCGGCGCAATCGCTGAAAGACCAAGCCGGCACGCTGCGCGAAGCGATCTCGGGCTTCTCGCTGCCCGCTTGAAACAGCGGGCGCTAAAGCCGGCTATTTCCTCGCCGGCTTTCGCGCTCCGACTTTCTTACGATTTGTTTACAATACGGGCGTCGCGCGGTGCCGCGCTTTAGCTGATCGATGCCCGTTCCATGCCCGCCTCGAACCCGAAACGCCCCACCCCCTATTCGTCCCGTTCTCTTTCGGGCGACGATTTACTTAAGCCCCGTTGGCACCCGAAGCGCTCGAGCTGCGTCATGGCGGTGCTCACCCTTGCGTTCGTCGGCCTGATCGCTCGCGCACTCTGGGTGCAGATCGTCGAACACGATTTCCCCGTGGCGCAAGGCGAAAAGCGGCATCGGCAAATGCTCGCGCTGGAAGCGAAGCG
>JBQCDS010000012.1:0-3828 GCA_051961035.1 Trinickia sp.
GAAGGTGACACAAAACGACTATAAAGACGCGAATGCAACGCATGGCTGGGGCGGCATATTCAACGGATTTTCGGATAAATCCGACAAGCAAGCGCTGATCAAGAAGCAAATCCAATTGGAAGACGACGCTTCCAAACATTTATTCAACATCGCCGCGTCGAACGAGCGCGGGCAAGTGTCCGCCACCTTGCTAGCGCACGCGCAAAGTCTCGGGTCGACGTTGCAAGACCGCCTTTGGCAGGACGAAAAGAACGCGTTCGCCGGTGATCCGTCCGGCAACAGTTCGCTGACGCAGCAGGCTTACGAACGGGCCACTCCCTACGAAGACCACGATCTTCAAGATGCCCTAAAGCTGGCCAACAAGCCCGATGCGATTTCCTTAACGGGCACCTCGACGTTCATGGATCAAGTCACGGCGCTCGATGGCAAGATCAAGGGCGATCTCGATACCTATCACTTCGGCGCGACAAAAGCCGATCGCGATGCCGCAAAAGCGCAACTGGTCGGGCCGGACAGCACGAAGCTGAGCGAACTCACGGACAAGGTCGATCAGCAAACCGGCTTTCTGTCGATCACGCCAGGCATAAGCGGCCCGAAGATCGCTGCATTACCGGATGGCGATCCGCAAAAGGACGCGTATATCAAGCAGGGCAATGACTTGATCAATCTCGTCCGCGGCAATGGCACGCTGTTCGCGGACGCAGGGCTGCTCGACTCCATCGCGCGATAACCGCACGGCGGCTCGCGCGAGTACGTCTATGGGTTCTGATGGCGGCACGCCGTCATCAGAACTGCATCGGCAAGCGCTTAGCGAAGTGCGACGGTTATGTCGTTCCCACGAGCGACACGGTGCCGAGGGCGAATATCATGGCGGTATGCCAACGAACCTTAACAATCCCGCCAAGCTGCGAACGGACGCGGTGCACGATCTTCGCGTAACGAAGTATGGATTCCTCCTTCTCGACAACTTTTCGCTGATTTCGCTGGGCGCGGCAGTCGATCCGTTGCGTATTGCAAACATGATTGTCGGCCGACGTGTCTATGACTATCAACTCATCGCCACTGGGGGAGATTTCGTGCGCTCCAGCGACGGAATCCGCGTGCTGCCTGATGTAATGGCGAGCACGAGCGATGCTTTCGATGCCGTGTTTGTCGTGGGACCCAATCCAATTCCACGCAAGGGCATTGGCGCGGTGCTCGATTGGCTGCGGATGTGTGCCCGCAATGGCGCAGCACTGGGTGGGCTGGATACAGGCAGCTACTTTCTGGCGCGTGCCGGCTTGCTGAACGGATATCGATGCACGATTCACTGGGAAGACCAGGATGCGCTGATGGAGCAGTTTCCTAGGTTGACCGTGTCGAACCGGCTGTATGAGGTCGATCGCAACCGCTACACCTGTAGCGGCGGCGTCGCGCCGCTGGACCTGATGGTGCATTTGCTCGGCATGCCGCCCGGCAGCCGGTCGCTCGCGGCGCGTGTGCTCGAATTGCTCGTGGCCGAGCGCCGCAGTCATGAGCAGCGCCAGCGCACCTCGCTACGCCAGTATATCGGCGCTGAACATGCGAAGCTCGACGAGGCGCTTCAAATCATGGAAAGCAACGTCGAGGAGACGCTTGCGATCGCGGAGATCGCGTCCTATCTACGCGTATCGCAGCGGCAACTCGAGCGCTGGTTTAACGAGCGACTCGGCAAGACGCCCGCACAGGCATATCTGGAGATACGCCTGTTACGCGCTCGTCAACTGCTATACCGGACGTCGCAACCGCTAAAAGAGGTGTGTACGCGCACTGGCTTCACCTCAATGACGCATTTCGCGACCCGCTACAAGGAGCAGTTTCAGACCTCGCCGAACGCAGACCGCCGGCGCTACCAGAACGCGCTCTAAGACGACGAAGCAGCCCAAGCGCGCATTCGGCGAATCGATGCAGCGGGTTCGAGCCAACTCATCCACGGTAACGCTCGTCACCGCCCACATGTAAATTCCTGAAGCGCGCTCAACTGGCTTACCCGTGGTATACCCTGGATGTCGAAAAGAGAGAGGATCACGTCGACTAGGGAAATAAAAAAAAATACCAAGCTCCTACCATTCGCTCACACCAACGGCCTTTTTTACCAAGGAGCGAGCGCATGAAGATGGAGAACCTGATCCGTATCGAAAACGGCGAAAAGGTGAAGCACACCTTCTCGGACGCTGAATACGCCAGCCGCCAGAGCAAGCTGCGTGACCTGATGGCACGCGAGCATATCGACGCCGCACTGTTCACGTCGTACCACAACATCAATTACTACGCCGACTTTCTTTACTGCTCGTTCGGCCGCAAATACGGCCTGGTTGTCACGCCAAAGAAGGTCGTGTCGATCTCGGCCAACATCGACGGCGGTCAGCCGTGGCGTCGCACGGTCGGCGACTACAACGTGGTCTATACGGACTGGCAGCGCGACAACTTCTTCCGTGCGGTCCAAGGCGAGATCGACAACAAGGGGCGAGTCGGTATTGAGTTCGATCACGTGCCGGTCGAGGTGCTGGCCAAACTGAAGGCCGCATTGCCATCCGTCGAATTTGTCGATATCAGCGCTCAAACCATGCGGCTGCGCATGATCAAGTCGGCCGAGGAAATCGCGGTCATCAAGCACGGCGCGAATGTCTGCGACGTAGGTGGCGCTGCCCTCGCGGCGGCCGTTCATGAAGGTGTGCCAGAGCACGAGGTCGCGCTCGCATCGACACAAGCGATGGTCCGCGAGATCGCTCGCCGCTTCCCTGACTCGGAACTGATGGACACGTGGACGTGGTTCCAGTCCGGCATCAATACGGACGGGGCACACAATCCCGTCACGACGCGCAAAGTACGGAAGGGCGACATCCTGAGCCTGAACTGCTTCTCGATGATCGCCGGCTATTACACGGCACTCGAACGCACGATGTTTTTTGATCACTGCTCGGATGAGCACCTGCGTCTGTGGAAGGTCAACGTCGAAGTGCATGAGGCAGGCCTGAAGCTGATCAAACCGGGTGCGCGCTGCGCTGATATCGCACTCGAACTGAACAAGATCTATGCGGAGTACGGGCTTTTGCAATACCGCACATTCGGCTACGGCCATTCGTTCGGCGTGCTGTCGCATTACTACGGCCGCGAAGCGGGGCTGGAACTGCGCGAAGACATCGATACGGTCCTCGAGCCGAACATGGTCGTCTCGATGGAGCCGATGATCATGTTGCCGCAAGGCCTGCCGGGTGCGGGTGGCTACCGCGAACACGACATCCTGGTGGTGGGCGAGAACGGTGCGACCAACATCACCGGTTTCCCGTACGGTCCGGAGCACAACATCATCAAGGCGTGATCGGGTGCGTGAGAACGACCCTGCGGTTTCGGCCGCAGGGACACAAGGATGTTCGAGGAGATGTCGTAATGTTTTCCAGAGAGCAAACCATCGCCGGCTTTCCGGCCAAGCGCTATTACGGTGGCTGCGAACATTCTTTTCCTCGTGAGCCTGGTGGCGAAGCGAGCGCGGAATGTTCGTAAAAGAAACCCGGACTGTAGTACTCCAGTAGGAGCCCGCTGGTGAAGCGGCCACAAGAGCCGCCATCAGATCACAGCAGCCTTTGCCATTCATGTTTGGAGACAACAAATGAGTACCAGGAAAGCCGTGTTAGGCGCGCCGGCGGGAGCCGGCGTCATGGGCAAGGCAGGGGTGTCGTTCCCGTCTGGCGAAGGTCAGGCGGCGCCGGCACCCGATGCGCGCCTGCTCAAGCGCGCAGCGATGGCCAGCTTCATCGGCAACTTCGTCGAGTGGTTCGATTATGCGTCGTATGGCTATCTTGCGACCAT
>JBQCDS010000013.1:0-2531 GCA_051961035.1 Trinickia sp.
GAGCGGGGCTTGCTTCGTGATATCGAGCGCGAGCAGCCCGACGCCTTCCGGGCCCAGCACGAAGCCGGCGACGAGATACAGCATCGCACCCGTCAACGGTAACCGCTTGAATAGGGAACTCGCGATCCCCATTCCGACGAACATGCCGCCGACGATGAGGAACCAGATGGTTTCTTCGTGCATGCCGTACGGTCAAGCGGGCCGTCAACGCGGGCGGCCGAACGCTTCGCGCAGCTTGCCCTTCGCGGCTTGCAGGACGCGAAGGCGAGATTTGGGCAAATTCTTGCCGGCCCGATTGATATAGAAATTGAGCATCGACATCGCCGATTGATACGGCGTGCCGCGCCGCCGCTTGCTGGCCAGTGATGAGCGCTTCAACGATTGCGCAAGGTCATCCGCACTGCCTGACTTGAAGATGCCGGACTCGAGATCGAGTGCGTCGCTCTTTTCCATGACGTCATGCGACCAGCGGCGCGGTTGCTTCTTGCCGCTTGCTTCCGCATGCGTGCGCTCATGATGCGCTCGGCTTTGCGCATGACGTTGCCGGGGCGGATGCCCGGAGCGGCGTCGCGTCGACGAATGAGGCGATGAGGCGGGCATCGGTTGCGGTTCTCCTTAAGTCGCGCGCACGGATGCGCAAGAGGACGGCGCGCACGCGCGCACCGGGCTGGCACTGCATCGGTGTCGGCGCAATGGCCATGCCAAAGTGGGGACACTGCTCGCCGACCCGCTTGGCACGATTGATGCGTGATGGATCCGTTACCCGGCGCGTTTCGCTTACACCCTGGTGCTTCCAGGACGCGCGCGGGCGCAGCGTGTTTCGTAAATACAAATCGATGGAGAAAACCCATGGCGAATCAACCGTTTTTGTCGGACGTCCAGGCCATTCGCAAGCGTGCGCGCGAGCACATGGAAGAAGGGGCCGTGACCGCCGGCTATCAGGCCGATCGCGAAACGGTGCTCAAGCTGCTCAACGATGCGCTTGCCACTGAAATCGTCTGCACGTTGCGTTATCGCCGCCACTATTTCATGGCAAAGGGCATTCATTCGAAGGCTATCGCCGATGAGTTCCTGCAGCATTCGAACGAAGAGCAACAACACGCCGATCAACTGGCGGAGCGCATCGTGCAACTCGGCGGCGAGCCGAATTTCTCCCCCGACGGTTTGCTCTCGCGCAGCCACGCCGAATATGTGGAAGGTACCTCGCTTGTGGACATGATCAAGGAGGACTTGGTGGCGGAGCGCGTGGCGATCGACAGTTATCGCGAGATCGTCACATTCCTCGGCGATAAAGATCCGACGACGCGGCGCATCATGGAAAGTATCCTTGCCGTGGAGGAAGAACACGCCGACGACATGGCCGACCTGCTGACCGGATTGCCGAGCGATTCGAAACGGTGAGGTGTTCGATAGGCACCGCATTTGCTGCGGTGCAGGCAGCACTTCACTTAAATTAGAGGAGCTGCGCCGATGACTACGAAGACAAAGACGCTGGAAGGTTGCAAGGTCGCCATGCTGGCGATGGACGGTTTCGAAGAGGCTGAACTCGTCGAACCGAAGCGGGCGCTATCGGAAGCCGGCGCATTGGTGCACGTGATCTCGAAGAAGCACGGCCAAATACAGGGTTTCCGCCACATGGAACGCGGCGGCATGGCGACGGTCGACGCGACGTTCGACGAGGTGCGGCCGGAGCAGTACGATGCGGTCGTCCTGCCGGGCGGCGTGGTCAACGGCGATGCCATTCGCACGCTGCCGGAAGCGCAGGCGTTCGTGCGTGCCCTTGACGAAGCGCACAAACCCGTCGCGGTGATCTGTCATGGCGGATGGCTGCCGATTTCAGCGGGCATCGTCAAGGGACACACCATGACGAGTTGGCCAAGCTTGCAAGACGATTTGCGCAACGCGGGGGCAACCTGGGTGGACGAGGAAGTCGTTGAGGACGGCAATCTCATCACGAGCCGCAAGCCCGACGACATTCCGGCCTTCAACCAGAAACTGATTGCCCGGCTCGAGCATCGAGGCGCGGCGCGTTAAAGAGCGCTAGGCAATGCAAAACGAAAAAACACAGATAGCAGGACGGACGGCGGGGCCAACCGTACGTGTCACGTTTCCTGACGACGCGCCTCAATTCGACGGCGCGCAGATGGTCGTGCGTTTCATCGCTTCGGTCGAGGGTGTCGCACTGTCCTGCGCGATCACCGCCGAGGCACTCGAAGATCATTTCGGTGCGGGCTCGACCCTCGAGGCGGAGTTGTTGCGCGCCTACGATGAGGGCCGAGAGCGCATTCATGCCGTGTGCACACGTGCGATTCAAGAAAGCGGTGGCGCGGCGGTGGTCTTGCGTAGCGGACTATTCCGGATCGAATCGGCGTGAACCGCTCGGCGCGGCCTTTTCGGCGCGTCCGAGTCGGATCGCAAGACGGCGAGCCGTCGGCGGGCGGTCGATTCGATTGACGGACGAACGATACTGGGAGGGCATGACATGTCGTTGATCGTCGCAGGTCGCTTCACGACGTTCGCCGATGCCGAGG
>JBQCDS010000014.1:0-2807 GCA_051961035.1 Trinickia sp.
AAGCCGAAGAGGTGACGCGCGAATGGTACGTGATTGACGCGACGGATAAGGTTCTCGGCCGTGTCGCCAGCGAAGTGGCACGCCGTCTTCGCGGCAAGCATAAGCCTGAGTTCACCCCGCACGTCGACACCGGTGATTTCATCATCGTTATCAACGCCGGCAAGCTGAAGGTCACGGGCAACAAGACCACCGACAAGAAGTACTACCGTCACTCGGGCTACCCGGGCGGCATTTATGAAACGACGTTCGGCAAGATGCAAGAACGCTTCCCGGGCCGTGCGCTCGAGAAGGCGGTCAAGGGCATGCTGCCGAAGGGCCCGCTCGGCTACGCGATGATCAAGAAGCTGAAGGTCTACGCTGAAGCCACGCATCCGCATTCGGCTCAACAGCCGAAGGCGCTCGAGATCTAAGGGGAGCCCACATGATCGGTAACTGGAACTACGGTACGGGCCGCCGCAAGAGCGCTGTGGCTCGTGTCTTCATCAAGGCTGGCAAGGGCGACATCGTCGTCAACGGCAAGCCTATCGCGGATTACTTCTCGCGCGAAACGTCGCTGATGATCGTGCGCCAGCCGCTCGAACTCACGAACCACGGCACGACGTTCGACATCAAAGTCAACGTCTCGGGCGGTGGTGAAACGGGTCAAGCGGGTGCGGTTCGCCACGGTATCACGCGCGCGCTGATGGATTACGACGCGACGCTGAAATCGGCTCTGTCGAACGCCGGCTTCGTCACGCGTGACGCGCGTGAAGTCGAACGTAAGAAGGTCGGTTTCCACAAGGCACGCCGCAGGAAGCAATTCTCGAAGCGTTAATCGTTTCGATGCACCCCGCTTACGAAGCGGGTTGCTGCCGAAAGGGCCGCCGCTGCATCCGCACGGCGGCTTTTTCATTTGCAGCGCTCGTTTTCGCCGGGTTCGTCCCCATGTGCCCGCTGGCGTGGGCGGCCCCTTGGCCGGCGTCCCCCGGAATGAGAACCCATTGCATTCATAGGGTTACCGAAGACCGAGAGAGCACGAGTCGGCGAAGGGCCATACAATAGCGGTTGGAAGCCCCCGTGCTTAGAAGCTTTTTTGGAGAGTTCGAATGAACGCCGTCACCGATACCCCCGTGACCGAAATGCCCAGCCCCTTCGTCTTCACGGACGCGGCGGCCGATAAGGTGAAACAACTGATCGACGAGGAAGGCAATCCCGACCTCAAGCTGCGCGTCTTCGTGCAAGGGGGCGGTTGCTCCGGCTTTCAGTACGGTTTCACATTCGATGAAACGATCAACGAAGACGATACCGTCATGAACAAGGGCGGCGTGCAGTTGTTGATCGATTCGATGAGCTACCAATATCTGGTCGGCGCCGAGATCGACTACAAGGACGACATCAACGGCGCACAGTTCGTCATCAAGAACCCGAACGCTTCTACCACCTGCGGTTGCGGTTCGTCGTTCTCGGTGTGAAAAATGCATCGTCGAAATCAGCGCGGGCGGTGCGCCACGCTTGATATCGTCGAAACGGGGCCTCGGCCCCGTTTTTCATTGGGGGTCGAGCAGATAGGCCACGCGGCGCTCCTTCGAAATCGTACGCGCTTCTATTCGCTTGTTCAGCGCGGATAGACGGCGCCGAGCACGCGTTCGCCCGCAGCGCCAGTCACCGAAGGCAAGTTGCCGGTTGCCCGCTCAACGCAGCGCATGGCGAGCCAGGCAAATGCGAGCGCTTCGACGTGATGGGGCGGAACGCCCAGCGCGTCAGTCGTCATAACCGGCACGCCGCTGACACCCGTCTGATCGAGCGCACGCTCGAGCGCTTTCAGCAATTCGGGGTTGCGGGCGCCGCCGCCGCAGACGAACACCGCCCGGCACCCGGGGGCGTGACGCTCGATTTCGCGCGCGACGCTCACGGCGGTTAGCGCGGCGAGCGTCGCTTGGACGTCGGCCGGGGCGAGCGTTTCAAACCCGACGAGCTTTGCATCGAGCCATTGGCTGTTGAACAAATCGCGGCCCGTGCTCTTGGGCGGCGCTTGTTCGAAGAAGGGTTCGTCGAGCAGTACGTTGAGCAGAGATTGATCGACAGTGCCGCCCGCGCCGAATCGACCGCCTTCGTCGTACGGCGTGCCCAAATGGCGCTGCGCCCACTCATCGAGCAGTACGTTTGCGGGGCCGCAATCGAAGCCGCGGATGCTTTCGCCGTCCATTCGATTTTCTTGCTCCCGTCGCTTGTCGCGGTGCGGTGCCAGCACACGTGCGGGCGGCAATACGGTGATGTTGCTGATGCCGCCTAAATTGCAAACGACACGCGTTTCGTCGTCGGCGCCGAATACCTGCGCATGGAAGGCCGGAACGAGAGGCGCGCCTTGACCGCCAGCCGCGACATCGCGGCTGCGAAAATCGGCCACGACATCGATGTGTGTCATTTCGGCGAGCAGCGACGGGTTGTTGATCTGCCGCGTGTAACCCTTTTCCGGACGGTGGCGCACGGTTTGACCGTGCACGCCGATTGCGCGCACGAGCGTGGGGGCCACGTTCGCGCTGCGCAGCAATTCGTGACAGCACACTGCATAGCGCGAGGCAAGCGCCGAGGCGGCCATTGCTTCGCGCTCGATTTCGTTCTCGCCGGGCTGTTGAAGGGCGAACAGGGCCTCGCGTAGACCATCGGCAAAACCGACGAATGCATCGGCCAGGACACGCGGAGCCTCGCCCGCGCGGAATTCGACGGCGATGCCGTCCACGCCATCCATGCTCGTGCCCGACATCAGCCCGAAATACACGCCGTCGGCGCCGCTGTGAGTCGTGCTTGCGGCCAATTGTTGCTCCTCA
>JBQCDS010000015.1:0-2413 GCA_051961035.1 Trinickia sp.
GCCGCCCGTTCGCGATCAACGGCGATTTGCGCGTCGGCTGGCAGCACCCGGCGGGCGAGCACGGCTGGCGCGCCGTCATCCCGTGGCCGCGCTTTTCGGCCTACGACGTGAGGGTGGGCAACCCGTCTTGGGCCGCCTCGCAGACGTTCGCGAGGCTGGACGAGATCAGCTTCGACGTCGAAGTCTTGCCCCTGCTGACGCACGTCATCTCGATCCCCTCGATCGATCTCGTCAATCCGTCGATCGACCTGGAACGGCTCAAAGATGGGCGCGAGAACTGGACGTTCAATCTGCCGAAGTCGAAAGAGCCGTCGCGCTGGACATTGCGCCTGGCCGACTTGAGTTTTGCGAAAGCGCATATCGCGTTGTCGGATCAGGTCAAACAAGCCGATTTTCATGTCGATGTGGATACGCTCGGCAAGCCGGTCCCGATCGGCGAAGTCATGCAGCAACAAGAAGCAGCCTCCCGAGGCTCGGCCGCGCAAACGATCGGCAAGCACGGCGAAGGCAAGCTAGAAGCGCAAGTGCGCTCCGCATCGGGTGCGCAGCAGGCTTCCGCGGAAATCGCGGCGTCGAGCCCGGCGCCGTCTTCGTCCGGCGCGGCCGCCGCATCGTCTTCGGCTCAGGCTGCTTCATCGGCATCCACGGCTTCGAGCGCGAACGCGAACGGTCGTTCCTCGCTGAACTACGCGCTCGCTTGGCAGGCAAAAGGTCGCTTCCGTAACACGGACATCTCCGGCACCGGCAAGCTCGGGGGCGTGTTGGCGCTGCGCGATGCCAATCGCCCGTTCCCCATGCAAGCCGACGTCAAGATCGGCGACACGCACCTTGCGCTCGTCGGGACGCTGACCGATCCCGTCCATCTGTCGGCCCTCGATTTGCGGCTCTGGTTGCAAGGGCAGGACCTCTCGCATCTGTACTCGATTCTCGGCGTGACGCTGCCGCAAACACCGCCTTATGCGACCGACGGGCACCTCGTCGGGCGCCTGGGCACCGACGCAAGCGTGTTCACGTACCGCGATTTCACGGGCCGCGTCGGCGGGAGCGACGTGGAAGGAACGGTGACCTACGAAACGCATAAACCACGGCCGAAACTGACCGGGCATCTCGAGTCGAAATTGCTGCGCTTTTCGGACCTCGCGCCAATCGTCGGCGCCGATTCGAACGCGAGCAAAGCCAAGCGAGGCGAGACCACCAAGCAGCCGGCCGATCGAGCGCTGCCCGTGGAACAATTTCACACCGACCGCTGGAAGGCCATGGATGCCGACGTCACGTTCAAGGGCCGGCGCATCATCAAGGATCCGGCGCTGCCGATCACGAACCTCGACACCCATGTCATTTTGAAAGACGGCGTGCTCAAGTTCGATCCTTTGAACTTCGGCGTGGCCGGGGGCACGTTATCGTCGGACTTTTTTCTGGACGGTTCGAAGGCGCCGCTGCAGGCGCGCATGAAGCTCGCGGCTCGTCATTTCAAGCTCAAACAGCTGTTCCCGACGCAAAAGACGATGCAATCCGCGTTGGGCGAGCTCAATGGGGATGCGAGCCTGTCGGCGACAGGCAATTCGCCGGCGGCGCTGGCCGGCACGCTGAACGGCGAAGCGAAGGTGCTGATCACCCAAGGCAAGGTGAGCCTGCTGATCATGGAGGCGGCCGGGTTGAACGTCGCGAACGTCGTCTACGAGAAGTTGTTCGGCTCCCGCGATATCGACATCAACTGCATGGCGGCCGATTTCGCGGCGACCGACGGCGTGCTCGACACGAAGACATTCGCCCTCGACACCACGGACGCGCTCATCGGGATGGACGGAAAAATCAATCTGCGCGACGAAACGATGGATCTGACGATTCATCCCCATACGAAAGGATTCCGCATTTTCACGCTTCGCTCACCGCTTTACGTCAAGGGGACGTTCAAGAAACCCGATGTCGGCGTGAGCAAAACCGCGATCGCGTTGCGCGCGGGAGCGGCCATTGGTCTGGGGCTGATCAATCCGTTCGCTGCGTTGCTCCCGCTCATTGCACCGAGCAACGAAAAGGTGACGCCATGCAGCTCGCTGATCGCCAAGATGCGCACGGCCCCGCAGGCACCGCCGCCCCCCGCCGCGCATCCGGCCCATTGACGTAACGGTTTTTCCGCGCGAGCGCAGGGCCGGCTGCATGCAACGGCGGTGGCTTGGCCCCGGGTGAATTCGGCGAAAACTGGTAAAATGTCGAGTTTTTCGCCGATCACCATTCGAAGGGACGTGCCGTGCTGTCTACCGCCAACATCACCATGCAATTCGGGCCGAAGCCCTTGTTCGAGAACATCTCGGTCAAGTTCGGCGAGGGCAACCGCTACGGTCTCATTGGCGCGAACGGCTGCGGCAAGTCGACGTTCATGAAGATCCTCGGCGGCGACCTGGAGCAAAGCTCG
>JBQCDS010000016.1:0-15688 GCA_051961035.1 Trinickia sp.
TGACGGCCATCATGCCGATGTTCCGCGCGGGGCAGTATGCCGCCTACTGGCGTTATATGCAGCGACTGCCGAAAACGTTGGACGACGAGTTCGCACAGTGGGTGTTCACCGCTACGACTTCAGGCACGCCTCGCTCGCCGTGGCAAGGCCGCTGAGCGCCGGAAAAATTTTTTAAAAAAGCATGGGGCGCGATGGCCGGGCAAGGCACATGCCCGCGTGGCGCGGCTTGACTGAATCTTTGCATTTTTTTGAAATAATTTTGGGCTGCCGCTGGAATACTTTGTTCGTAGGCTAACGTGCTTAGAGGAGAAGCGCATGGGCCAAGACGCGATCGCCGCCGGATCCGCCGCGCATGATCGAAACAGAAAAGGCCGCGCGCCTCGCGATCGTATCGGCACATCGCTCGCCGGCCGCCCTGCGCAGGGCCGTCTGGAGCAGCCCAGTATTTGAGCAAATAGCGGTCTCTCGGCGGGTTCAAGTTTTAAAAGTGCGCCTTGCTGCAGTCGGCGCTCAATGACCGGATCTGATCTGTATTGGCAGTGAGCGATCGCGTGCGATGACCGATCGTATCGAGCGGCACGGAGCTGGGATGGCCTTGCGCCGCAATTGCGATAACAATTACTCCAAGGGAACGAACGATGTTGAAAGTCACTAAAGCGGTGTTTCCGGTCGCGGGACTGGGCACGAGATTTCTTCCGGCCACCAAGGCGAGCCCGAAGGAGATGCTGCCCGTTGTCGACAAGCCATTGATCCAATATGCGGTCGAAGAGGCGATCGAAGCGGGTATCACCGAACTCATCTTCGTCACGGGGCGCAGCAAGCGCGCCATCGAAGATCACTTCGATACGTCGTACGAGATCGAGGCGGAACTCGAGGCGCGCGGCAAGGAGAAGCTGCTCGATTTGGTCCGCAGCATCAAGCCGAGCCATGTCGATTGCTTTTATGTGCGCCAGCCGGCCGCCCACGGGCTCGGCCATGCGGTGCTGTGCGCGGAAAAGCTCGTGGCCGACAGCCCGTTCGCCGTCATTCTCGCGGACGATCTGCTGCATAGCACGCAGCCCGTGATGAAGCAGATGATCGATGTCTTCAATCACTATCACAGCACCGTCGTCGGCGTCGAGGCGATCGCGCGCGAAGACAGCCGCGCGTACGGCATCGTCGAAGGGCGCGAGTGGGAGGAGAACATCTTCAAACTGTCGGGCATCGTCGAGAAGCCTGCTCCCGAGGCTGCGCCGTCGAATCTGGGCGTTGTCGGCCGCTATGTGTTGATGCCGAGCATCTTCCAGCACTTGCGCCGGCTCGAGCCCGCCGTGCTCGGCGAGTTGCAATTGACCGATGCGATCCACGCACTGCTCGACGAAGAGCAGGTGCTCGCCTATCGGTACTATGGCAAGCGCTTCGATTGCGGCAGCAAACTCGGTTACTTGAAGGCCACCGTCGAATTCGCGTTGCGGCACGCCGAGGTGGGCGAGGCGTTCGATACGTACCTTCGCGATTTCATCGGCCACCACCTCGTATCGCCGACGTAACGGCGCACAGGCGGCCCGGCGCAGCCTGCGCAGGGCTGCCCGGCGCCGATCGTTTCCCTTCTTTCCTTTCGCGCGCGCGTGGCTGAAAGCAATGTGCGCGCCTTCGCATGCGCGTTCGCTTCGTGCTCGGATTCATCGCGCGGACATGATTCCTTCCTATTCTCATCGGCTGTTCGGTCCAACGCCCGGCATCGGCGCGGTGCCTGTTTACTATGCGGATTTCGGACGGCGGCAGGTAGTGCGATGATCGGGCGGCGCTTGGCGATGCTGCCGCCCCTTCGCGCAAACGTTTGATATGCGCCGCGTCGCGCGTCGCATGGCCGCGTGCCGGGCTGATCGAAGTCGCGGCCACGTTCGCAGTGCCCTGAGCGGTTCGATTTGCTGTAGTGCGCCGACGTGCGTCGCTGCCAGCGAGGCCGTCTTACGTTCCCTTCTTCGTCAGACACACGAATTCGACTATGACATCGACAAGCCGCCGTGACTTTCTGCGCGCCGCCGCTCAAGCGGCAGGCGCGGCCTTTGCTATGGGCGCGTTGCCCGCCGGCATTCGCAATGCGCTCGCGATTCCCGCGAACGACGCCACGCGCAGTATCCACGACATCGAACACATCGTGATTCTCATGCAGGAGAACCGATCGTTCGACCACTACTTCGGTACGCTTCGCGGCGTGCGCGGCTACGGCGACCGGCGCGCGATCCGTCTACCGAACGGCAACGACGTATGGCACCAACCGGCTGCCACGGCTGCCGGCTATGTGCTGCCGTTCCGGCCGAGCGCGCCCGATTTGGGGCTGCAGTTCCTGCAGGACCTGCCGCATGATTGGACGACGACGCACCACGCCTGGAACGGCGGGCGCTACGATCAGTGGATCGGCGCGAAGGGCACGACGACAATGGCGTATCTCACGCGGCAAGATATCCCGTTCCACTATCAGCTCGCCGACGCCTTCACGATCTGCGACGCCTATCATTGCTCGAGCATGACGTCGACCGATCCCAACCGCTATTACATGTGGACGGGCTGGGTGGGCAACGACGGCAAGGGCGGCGGCCCCGTCGTCGACAATGCGGAAGCCGGCTATGCGTGGTCCACCTATCCCGAGGTGCTACAAGCAGCCGGCATTACGTGGAAGATCTACCAGGACATCGGCACCGGCCTGAATGAAGCGGGCGGCTGGGGTTGGACGCAAAACCCGTACATCGGCCACTACGGCGACAACTCGCTGCTCTATTTCAATCAATACCGCAATGCACAACCGGGCGATCCGCTCTATGAGCGGGCGCGCACGGGCACGAATGTCGCCGTCAGCGGCGAGTATTTCGATGTTCTGAAACGCGACGTGCGCGACGGCACGCTACCGCAGGTGTCGTGGATCGTGGCGCCCGAAGCGTATTCCGAGCATCCGAACTGGCCCGCCAATTACGGCGCTTGGTACATCGATCAGGTGTTGCAGGTGCTGACGTCGAATCCGGCCGTGTGGAGCAAGACGGCGCTGTTGATCACCTACGACGAGAACGATGGCTTCTTCGATCACGTGCCGCCGCCGTTCGCGCCTTGGACGAAAGAGGCGGGGCGCTCGACGGTGGACACGGTGAACGAGTACTTCGCCGGTAGCGCGAGTTATCCGCCCGGCGCTTACGGGCTCGGGCAACGCGTGCCGATGCTGGTCGTGTCGCCTTGGTCGAGAGGCGGGTGGGTGTGCTCGGAAACGTTCGACCATACCTCGATCATCCGCTTCATCGCCCGTCGCTTCGGCCACGAAAAGAACCTGTGCGAAGCGAACATCACGCCGTGGCGCAAAGCGGTTTGCGGCGATTTGACGCGCGCGTTCGATTTCGCTCATCCCAATGCCGGCTTACCGTCGCTCGCGAGCACGACGGCATATGCGCCGGCGGATCGACAACGCCATCCGGATTACACGCCGTCGCCTCCGCTCGTGCAGGCCATGCCGCAACAAGAACCGGGCGTACGACCGGCGCGCGCGTTGCCCTACGAATTGTTCGTGCACGCGCAACCCGATGCCGGCAAAGCGCACTTGCGCCTGAAGTTGACGAACACGGGGCACGCGGGTGCGGCGTTCCATGTGTATAAGACGCGCAGTGTCGATGCGCCGCGAGCCTATACCGTCGAGCCGCGCAAGCAACTCACCGACGAATTCCCGCTCGACTTGGACGGCAGCTACGATATCGTCGCACACGGGCCGAACGGATTCGCACGCCATTTCGCCGGTCGCGCCATCGCAGCGCATGCGTGGAGTGCGGGCGTGGCCGTGCCGGAAGTCGTCGAATCGTACGATGTCGCGAACGGCAACATCGAACTGCGTTTGCTGAACAAAGGCTCCGTGGCGTGCGAGTTCACGGTCGCGAACGCCTACGACGGCACCCATGTGGTGCGCCGCGTGGTGGGTGGAGAGAGCGTGGACCTGTATGTCGATTTGCGCGCGTGCCATGCGTGGTACGACCTGCGCGTGACGGTCGACACCGATCCGCTGTTCGTTCGCATGCTCGCCGGTCACGTCGAAACGGGTCGCCCGAGCATGAGCGATCCCGCGTTCGGCTTGGCGCAAAGTGAGCCACTCGATTCAACGCAACCCGCGTAGCTTAGGGGTTGGCCCGTTCGGGCAAACCCTTCATTACCCGCCGTCGAGGACGCGTTGCGCTCGACGGCGGGCCTGCTCAGCGATGAAATAGTCGGCCCCGCGCAACAAATCCCCCTGTAAACACGCACTCGAAACACAAAACAGATGCATGAACGCGCGCGGCGCTTGTAGAATCCGGCCTTGAAGCGGCGCGTGTTGTGCCCGTTTCGTGCGTTCAACGACCAACAGGTAGGAGAAACATGTCGACTTCCGCAAAGAAGGTTGCGAAAAAGGCTGCCGCCGCACCGGCGAAGAAAGCAGCTGCCAAGAAAGCTCCCGCGAAGACCGCGGCTAAGAAGGTCGCCGTGAAGGCGTCCGGCGCTCCGTCGCCGATCAAGGACACCTTCACGAAGGCCTCGCTGGCTGCTCACCTCGCGGAGCGCTCGGCTGTCGAGCCGAAATCCGTCAAGGCCGTGCTCGCCGCGCTCGAAGACACGATCCTCGGCTCGGTTCACAAGAAGGGTGCCGGAGAGTTCACGCTGTCGGGCCTGCTGAAGATCGTCGTGCAAGCCGTGCCGGCGAAGAAGAAGCGCTTCGGCAAGGATCCGTTCACGGGTGAAGAGCGTTGGTTCCCGGCCAAGCCGGCAACCGTGCGCATCAAGACGCGCGCCTTGAAGAAGCTGAAGGACGCGGCAGCCTAACGCGCTTTGCCGAAACAAAAACCCGCGAAAGGCGCGATGCCTTCGCGGGTTTTTTATCGCCCATTGCAGGCGTCGTGCAACAGGCGTCGTGCAAGCAGGCGGCCAGCTACTGAGCGCCGACGCGCGGCGCATACCCGTCCGTTAAGGTATGCAAGAACGCGACGATGTCCTTGATGTCGTCGGCCGTCATCGCGGGCGTGTCCCCCGGATTGCGATCGAAAGGTGCGTCGGCCTTGTCGATGTTGGCGTGATACTTCGCGGGCAAATCGTCGTACTTCAGCACATGTCCTTGAGCGTCCCGCGGATAGACTTTGCCCGGCTCGACCTCGCGCAGGTTATAGAACTTCATCACATCGTCGAGCGAGTGATAGACCCCGTTGTGGAAGAACGCGTGGCGCGTGGCCGCGTTGCGCAGCGTGGGCGTGAGGAACATGCCGCAATATTGCGTCTGCGTGCTCAGATCCGTTCGATAGGGGCCGCACACGCCCATGTCGTAATAGCCGGCGTTCCGATTGACGGCGAGCGCGGTGTTGCGCGGCACGCCTAACGCCTCGTATTGATAATCGGTAAACATCGGCGGCAGGCCATCGGGTGATGGCTTCGACAGATGGCACCCGGCGCAGTTGGCTTTCTTTGGATCGTTGAAGAGCTGCAAACCGCGCAGTTCAGCGTGCGTCAAACGCGCACGCCCCTCGAGCCAGTAATCGTATTTGCTCGTGTACGGATGGAACGACGGTTCTTCCACCTGATAGCGCGCGACGGCAAACATTGCTTCCGATACCAGCAGGTGCGGATTGCTGAAGATGTTCGATCCGAATAGCTGCGCGAACGAAGCGCGATACGCACGGCTTTCCAATTTGCGCGCCACTTCGGCTTCGCTCGTATTGGCCATCTCGACAGGGTTCAGCAGGGGGCCGAATGCTTGTGCTTGCAGCGTATCGGCGCGGCCGTCCCAGAACATGCCGCCTTGCGGCACCAGCGCGGGGGCGGCCGGTGCCGCGCCGGCCGTCTTGCGCGCGCGCGCGACGCCCGATGCCTGTGCGGCCAACTGCGCGAAGTTGGCGGGCGTATCGTTGTCGTTCTTGTCCGGCCCGATGCTGAAGTTCGGCTGTCGATACAGGTACATCAGCGAGGGGGGCGGCCGATCGCCTTGAATCGTCATCGATGGCCCGCCGAATTGTACGGGCAACGCATTGGGCGGCCCATAGGCGTGCGCGGGGCTATGGCACGACGCGCATGACAGCTTGCCGGATGCCGACAGCGTTCGATCGAAGAAAATCTGCCGACCGAGCAACGCCATGGCACTGAGCGGCGCAACCGCGGGACGGACGAGATGCACCGGGTGAGGATTGGCTCCCGTCAGTTGCTCCACGATTTCACCGACGGCATGGGGCGCGCGTTCAGGGAAGGCAAGCGCCCACGCGCAGGCACCCGCCGCGGCGAGTACGATGCCGAGCGCGGCGGCGGGTCTGACGAGGCGACGGCGGTGGGCAGGGTGGCCGCTGCCGGCGGATGGATTGGAGAAGGAGGAATCGAGCGGTTGCATCGTGTCGGTCGGCGTGACTTGATTTGCGTACTAACAAAAACCCACAGCCCGTTGCCGGGCTGTGGGTGCTTCGAGCGTAGCGTAAGCGTGCAGCGTGAGGCACTCGGGCGGCTACGCCAGTCGCTTTACGGAGCCGAGCTCACGGGCGTGCCCAGCGTCGGATCCAGCAAGAGCGGCGTCGTGCGGGCGGTGCTCGCGAAGTCGAACATGCCGCGGATGTCGCCCGCCGCGGCGTCGAACGAGCCGCCGCCGATGCGTTGACCGCCGAGCCAGTTGTCTTCGATGAAGCGCACGATCGAAGCTTGCGAGATCATCGTGTGGTCGACGTAATTCTTCTTCGCGTAGGGCGAGATCACGACGAACGGGATACGCGTGCCCGGGCCGCAACGGCCGTTCACCGGTTGCCCGTTCAGGCCGTTCGGTTGCGTCGTGCCGAGCGCGCCGCACTGATTCGTGCCGTTCAGTTTGTCTGCGGTGGAGAACGAGACCGACGTCGGCGTCACGAATTGATGGTCGTACCAACCGTCCGAGTCATCCCATGCGACGATCACCGCTGTGCTGCTCCAGTCGGGCTGCTGCTCGAGGAAGTTCACGACCTTCGTCACGAACGCTTGCTCGTCGAGCGGATCCGAGTAGCCTGCGTGGCCGTCTTGGTACGCGGGCGCTTTCAGGAAACTTACCGACGGGTAGTTGCCGGCTCTCACGGCGGCGAAGAAGTCATCGGAGTCGTACTGATGGTTCGCCGGATCGGCCGACGTAGCGCCCGGGGCCGTCGTGTAGCCGATCGCGGCGATGGAAGCCGGACGCAGATGGTGCGGATTCGCTGTCGACGCGTAGTACTGGAACCAGTTGTGGTGCGGGATGTAGTCGGCCGTCGCCGCATTGATCACCGTCGAGAGCGTCTGGCGCGAGCAGCCCGTTGTGCCGTCGCCATTCGTCGTCGACAGATTGAAGCCACCCATGAAGCCGCCCCACGTGATGTTCTTTGCGTTGAGCAGGTCGCCGATGTTCTTGCCCGTCATCATCGCTTGATCCGTCGTGCTCGAGCAGTCGTCGACCGGGTCGACGTCGTTGATCATCGTCAGGCCGCCTTGGCCATCGTTGACGTAGTACGAGCTACGCGACGATTTCACGATCGTCATGCCGTTCGTTTGGCCCGATACCGCTTCGAGCGCGCCCGGCGTGGACGGCCCGTACGTGTCGGTCCAGGCGTTGTCGCTCATCGCATAGTTTTGCGCGTAGTTCCACAGTGCCGTGACGGTGTTGCCGTCGTAGTAGCCCATGACTTGGCCCGTGGTGCCGAATGCGCCTGCGCCGCCGCTCGTGCCTCGGCCCGTGAATTCCGGGAATAGATCCATCGCGCCGTTGTCGTAGGCCTGCTGTTCAGCCGTGTAGGCGTGATTCTGGTCGGCCGTTGCCGCTTGCGAGCGATCGAGACGGAACGGGTTCGTCGCGCCTGCGCCATTTCCCGCAGCCGCTGCGTTCGGGTTCGCCGTCAGCAGCGTGCCGCTCAACCCGTTGACCGTCGGGGTACCCGAGGCGGCCGTGAATGCCGGTTCGCCCGACGGGTTGGTCGCGGTCGGATACGTGGCGAAGTAGTGGTCGAACGACACGTTCTCGCCGTAAATCACAACGACGTGTTTGATCGGCGTGGCAGTCGTGAGCTGATCTGCGGTGACCGGGGAAGCCGCGGCTGGGGATGCCGCGGAAGAGCTGTTGTTGCTGCTGCCGCACGCGGCGATGACCGCCAACGATGCCGCGGCCATTGCAAGGGGGACGAGCTTACGGCCAAACATGGGAACGCACTCCTGGTTTGTCGTCGCCGCGGTTTTCCGCTGGGGATCGGATGCTCATCCCTTCCCGGAAGCATGCAGTTTCGGAAATCGCGGGTGACGGTGGTTATTTTTCGGAAGAACGGCGCATTGGATCATGCGTATATGAAGCGTCCGCGACACGATGCTTTCGAATTGATTTCCGATGTTTACAGTTTTGTTCGGATGCGCTGGCGACATGCCGATGCCGCAACAAAAAAAAGCCAGCCGGGGATGCCCCGGCTGGCTCGATGCTGCGTACTGCTAACGATTTTTTCGTCGATTGCTCGAGCGAATAGGTTAGAACCTGTGACGCAGGCCCAGCGCGACGAGTTCTTGCGAGCTCGTGCCGTTGTAGGTGTACGAGCCGACCGACGCTTGAGCGCCCACCACGTTGCCCGTCACGGCGTCGCGCGTGTTGCCGCTTGCGTGCTGATACGCGCCGACGAGATAGACGTCCGTGCGCTTCGACAGCGAGTAGTCGGCGCCCAGCGAGGCTTGGTGGTACTTGGCCGACGTATCGCCGCTCGACTTCATGTACGTGTAACCGACACCCACGAGCAAAGCCGCCGTCGCTTGGTAGTTGAGGAAGCCGCTACCCGAGTTGTACTTCTCGGTCGAGCCGAACGTCGAGAAGCCGTCGCTCTTGTACTGCGCGTTGCTGTAGCTTGCACCCATCGTGAACGGGCCGACCGTGTATTGGCCCGCGACGCGCGCGATACCGATCGACTTCGCCGAAGCGTAGCCGCCGTTGATGTTGCTGTCGAACACGTTGCCCGACGTGGCGGCCGCATCCCAACCCGGACGCTTGCCGTTCAACGGATTGAGCGTGTTCGTGTTGTTCGAGCGGTAGTAGCCGGCAGCCAAGCCAATCGGGCCATTGTTGTATGCGGCTGCAAGCGACCACGTTTGGCCGCTTCCGGTCGAACCGGCAACGCCGCCGAACGCGTACATGGCTTCCACTTGTAAGCCGGCGAAGTTCGGCGACAAGTACTTGACCGCATTGCTCGTGCGAGCGCTGTTGTCGTAGTTATCGACATCGCCCGGCGTGGCGAACGAGCTGCCGAAGTAGTTATCGGCGGTGATCGGTTGAACCATATCGACCAACGGGTCGTATTGGCGGCCGAGCGTCAACGTACCGTAGCTCGCGCTCGTCAGGCCCACGAACGCTTGGCGCCCGAACTCGCGGCCACCTTGCTGCGACGTGCCGTTCGACGGATCGAAGCCGTTTTCCAATTGGAAAATCGCAGCCAAACCGCCGCCCAGATCTTCTTGACCCTTCAAGCCCCAGCGCGAACCCGCCAAGTCGCCGGCGCTCGAATTGCCGAGCGCCCACATGTTCTGGCCACCGTTGGCGTGATGCACGTACGTGATCGACTCGTCGATCACACCATAAAGCGTAACGCTGCTTTGTGCATGCGCTGCACCGGCGATACCGAGCAGGGCGAGCGAGAGGGTCGATAAAGCGATCTTTTTCATCATTTCTCCACGCGAAGCGTTTAGTAGACTGTTGCGGCACGGAGAATAGCGCAATGTCGTCAGAAACATGAAAGGGAAAAATGGTGCTGTCGCCAAAACGAAACAGAGCCGTCCGCGCGCCATATGAAATACGCCACCAGATTATTGCGGCATTGGAAATACTGCGTTGGAGAAAATGAAAAATTGCGACGCAAATACGCAAGTTTTCCCAGTCACCGGGCGTCACGCACGAACTTGGCACCACTCAAGCCCTTAAAGAAAAGCGCTCTGCGATGTATTGGTGCACTCGCCGGGCGGAAGCGCTGCGCGGGCCTTTGGCGGCCTTTTCTCGGGCTAGACAAGAGCTGCGAAATATGTCTTCGCGTGCCGTGGGCTTAATAGTCAGTTTTATTAGCTTTCGCGCGCGCATGGGCGCGTATGCGACGCCGTCCTCTCGCCGCCGCATATTCGGCACCGAGCAATAACACCGCGGCGGAAAAGTACAACCACATCAACAGAACGGCCAGTGAACCCGCTGCGCCGAATGCATTGGAAAGTCCCGCATGGGCCAGATAAAGCGCGAAGAGCTTTTTGCCCGCAGTGAATAGCAACGCGGCGACGATGCCCCCCGTCAGCGCGTCGTGCCAGGCGACATGCGCATCGGGCAAAAATTTCAGCAACGCCGCAAAAGCGAAGGCCAACACGACAACCCCGAGTACGAGCTGCAAGATGTCGCCGATGATAATGAACGGCGTCCCGCCTAGCAGCCAATCGCCGATAAAAGTGACGACGGTATCGAGCACCAGCGAAACGATCGCTAAAAACGCGACGCCCAGTACGAGGCCGAAGGAGATCAGCCTGACTTTGACGAGCGCCAGTACGGTCGACACGCGTTGCGAGGAATCGGCCGGCCACACCACGGAAAGCGCCGTGTTGAGCGAAGAGAACGTCGCCGATGCGCCGAGCGCGAGCGCAACGAACGATATGATGGCTGCGGTGCCCCCCGAGCCGCTGTGCGAGCGCGCGTTCGCCACGATCATCTGTACGGCGGCGGCGGCCTGGTCGCCGATCAACTGATGCGCGTCTTGGAAGATCTGCCCACGGATCGCGTTCGTGCCGAAGAACCAGCCCGCGACGGCAATCACCATGACCAGCATCGGCGCCAGCGAGAACGCGGAGTAAAAAGCGATGCCGGCGGCTAACGTTGCGCAGCGATTGTTGCCGAAGTGCTGCACCGCATCCGCGGCGCAGGCCCCTTCCTTGCGCGCGGCGCGCGGCAATTGACGCAGCGTGAATGAGCCCATCGATGAACCTCGTGCGATTGCGCCCGGGATATCTAGCGCTGTTGCAGGCAGCATGCCTGTTCGGCGCCCGACACCGGGCACACGGGGAAACCCAGCGCGGCGTGGCCCGGATGAAATGCAAGCGGTTACGAGGAAACCGGGCTTTTCTTCAGCGCGGCGCGCGCGAAAGCCACGAACCGGTGCGTCATGACATCGTCGCGACTTGCTTGCCAAGCCAGCCCCACGCGCCAGCGCGCATAGGCGCCGGACAGTGGCAACACCGTGGCATCGCGCAGCAAGAATCGCATCCGCGATGGAAGGAAGGCGACACCTACGCCGGCCGCGACCGTCGCGAGCACCGATTGGATGTCCTGCGCCTCTTGAATGATTCTGGGTGTAAAACCGCGTTTGGCGCACCAACGATCGATCTGATCGGCCGTGCCGGCCTGGCGCGCGCGGGTGAGCGTAACGAACCCGATGTCGTTCAAGGTATTCAAGTCGGCCGGTAGCCGCTTCATCCGCGCTTCTTTGGGAATGGCAAGGGCGAGCGATTCATCGACGATCGAGAAGGCAGCCAGTTCGGCGCTTTTAGGCATGCGCATGAAGCCGACGTCGAGCGTGCCGGCCAGCAACCTGCGGGTTTGCTCCGCCGACGAAAGATCGACGAGCGTGACGTTGACGTTCGGATGCAACCGACGGAAGTCGGCGATCAGGCGAGGCGCGATCGTCAGCACGGAAAGACACAAGCCCACGCGTAAGCGCCCGCGCTTACCGCCGCTCGCCTCTTTCGCGCGCAGCAGCATGTCGTCCGCATCGCGAACGAGCGCTGCGGCATCGGGCAAGAAATCCGCGCCGAATGTCGTCAGCTCGGCCCCGTGTCTGCCGCGCTCGAATAGACGAGCGCCCAGGCTCGTCTCCAACGCGACGATTTGTTTGCTCAGCGCGGGCTGGCTCGTGTGCAGAGCGTCGGCGGCGCGGCCGAAATGTCTGAGTTCGGCCACGGCCAGGAATGCGCGAAGGAGCTTTAGGTCCATTCGATGTTCCATTCGATCAGGGAATCAAACCGAGAAAACGATTCATTTTACCAATCGAACAGGCGGCGATTGAATAGAGGCTACTTCATCGCCGATTGCTTCCATCATGCCGAGTGCTTCCGTCCGCCCGCTGCGCGTTGCCGCACTGCCGTTCTCTTTGGCTTGCTCGAGCGGCGATGCCGTCGCGATCGCCGATCGCCTGTCAGAGGCAGCGCATGATGGGGTGAGCTTGGCTGTCTTTCCCGAAATGAGTCTCCTTGGCGGTGCGCGCGTGGATCGATCGCGGCGGGCGGACCTCGAAGCCTTGGCGCAGCCGCTCGATGGCCCTGCGATCGGTGCCGTGGCACACGCCGTCGAGCAGACCGGGGTGGCTACCGGGGCCGGGTGGCTCGAACGTGCAAACGACGGTGCGCTCTACAACAGCTATGTCGTTTGCATGCCGGGCGGCGCACGGCACGTTCATCGCAAGGTCTACGCGACCGAAAGCCCTCATTTGCAGAGCGGCGCGCAATTCGACGTATTCGATACCCCGTGGGGCGTGAGGCTTAGCATGCTTATCGGCGCGGACAATTACATGCCCGAGAACGCGCGCGTGGCCGCTTTGAAAGGGGCGACGCTCCTGCTTGCTCCGCATCGCAGTGGCTTGGGCAGCGCCGGGGCTGGCGCTTCGCCTCACGCCGATTGGTTTGCGCGCGCATTATCGGCACGCGCTGCCGACAACGGTATGTTCGCCGTACTGAGCGATTCGCAAGCCGAGGCTCGCGGCCGATGCAAGCCCGGCGTCGCATTGATTGCCGATCCTTGCGGCGCCTTGATCGCCGCCAGCGCGCCGCCACGCCGCCCGATCGCGGCAGCGTCGATCGATCCGGAACACGCGAGACAAAGCGTTGCGCGCCGCTGGCTTGCGGCACGGCGCCCGGAGTTGTACGCGACGCTGATCGCATCGCAAGCGCAGTCGGAAGCGCAACCGCCGCTGCACGAGCGCGACGATGCCTCGCCCTGGACGTACCCCGAGCGTGCGGTCACGGCGCGCGGTTCGGTGGCGGTGAGTTTTGCGGTCGTCGGAAGAAGGCGCCGGTAAGCGCGAGCGCTACCGGCGATCGGTGCGCAAGAGCCCATAGATCGCGCCGTCCGTGATCTGGCCGTCGATCATCCATCGTTCGCGCAGCAGGCCTTCTTTTACGAAGCCGAGGCGTTCGAGCACGCGCGCGGACGCACCATTGCGAGGATCGATCTCCGCTTCGATCCGGTGCAACCGCAAAACGTCGAAACCGCACTCGACGGCCGCGCGCGCCGCCTCGGTCATATAGCCTTGGCCCCAGAACGGGCGACGCAAGCCAAAGCCGAGTTCGGCGCGTCTCGACACGGGATCGGCATTGAACAGACAGCACGTGCCGATCGTCTCGCGCGTGCAAGTGAGCTCGATGGCCCAGACGATCTCCGTTTCGGTGGCCGATCCCTGTATGCGCCGGGCGAGGTATTCGACAGCCTGCTCGATGTGCGTCATGGCGGGAAACGGCCAGTAGCGCATGAATTGAACGTCCGAGTACATCGCGAATATCGGGCCGGCGTCTTCCGTACGCAGCGGACGCAACGTCAAGCGGGCGGTCGCGAGGATGGCGGCGTCACTCACGTTCGAGCCCCGCGAGCAGAGTGTCGACGGCTTCGTACACGCGCGCCACGACATCCTTCCCCACCGCTTGCTCGAGCTCGGCATACGTGCGTTCGAGTTCTCCGGCCACGACCTTTACCAACTTCATGCTGGTGGGGGTAAGCGAGACGAGGACGCGCCGTTGATCGTCCGGAAACCGCGTTTTCGTCACGAGGTGGACGGCTTCCATGCGAGCCAGCACGCCCGCCATGCTCGGGCTCGAAATCGTGCATAGATCCGACAACTGCCGCGGCTCCAGCGAGCCATGCTCGTTCAGTGCGCGAATGATCCGCCATTGCTGATCCGTCAGCCCGTGCGCGGCGATCAGGGGGCGGAATCGCTCCATCATCTTTTCTCGCGCGCGCAGCAGGAGCATCGGTAGATTGCGATGCATCCCGTGTTCTTTCGTGTTTACGGTCATCTCGGGTGCGACAACTTCGGACATCTATCCTGGTGGGTGAAAACCCTAGGTAGGGTGGAATTTCCCTTGACGGTCGATCTTATCAGCACGAACAATACTAACATGTGAGTGAACGGGAACGGGTGGATACGGCATGTTTGCACCGATTGTCGACTACGCATTACACCTGGAGGGCGAACCGCTTGCGCGCGATGTCGATGCGCGTACCGTGGGTTCGCTATTGGACGGCGGAAAAGGATGTCGCCCGCCTGTGCCCGGAACGGTGTACGGAACGCTGCTGAACGACCGTGCGGCGCTCGAGGCGTTGGGCGATGCAATCGATGCACCGCCTTACAAGGCACCGCCGAAGGCGCCGGTGCTTTATATCAAACCGCGCAATACGCTCGCGGGCCATCGCGCGCAGGTGAGCATTCCCGATTCGATCCAAAGCGTTCAAGTGGGCGGCTCGCTTGGTATCGTCATTGGCCGCACCGCCACCCGCGTTAGCGCTGCGCATGCGCTCGATTTCGTCGCCGGCTTCACGGTCGTCGCGGATCTTTATGTCGCGCATGAGAGCGTCTATCGTCCCTCGGTTCGATACCGAACTCGCGACGGCTTCTGCGTGATCGGCCCGACGATCGTTGCGCGCCGTCATGTGCCGGATGCGGATAAGCTCGAGATCGCAATCAACGTGGAAGGGGCGGCGAATTTCGTGGCAAGTACGTCGACATCCATCCGCAGTGTCGCCGCAATGCTTGCCGATGTCACTGACTTCATGACGCTTTTTCCCGGCGATGTCCTGACGCTAGGCGTACCGCACGGCGCGCCGAGCGCCCGTGCCGGCGACCGGGTGACAGTAACGATCGCGCACTGGCCGCCGTTGCGGTTTTCGGTGGTGCGGGAGGATCTGGCAGGAGGGGTAGCATGATTCGCGGCCGTGTTGCCTATGCAGGGGCGATCCATGAAGCCTATCCGCACGAGCGTGGCGTTCGGTTGGCTGACGGGCGAGTGCGCCGGGAAGACGAAGTAGTGTGGCTTTCGCCCATCGAGCCCGGGACGATCTTCGCACTGGGTCTGAACTACGCCGAGCATGCGAAGGAGCTGCAATTTTCGAAACAAGAAGAGCCGCTCGTGTTCTTGAAGGGGCCGGGCTCCGTCATCGGCCACCGTGGCGTCACGCGTCGGCCGTCGGATGTCGCGTTCATGCACTACGAATGCGAACTCGCGGTCGTCATTGGCCGGCCGGCGAAAGCCGTGACACGCGAAACGGCGATGGCGCATGTGGCCGGCTATATGATCGCCAACGACTACGCCATTCGCGACTACCTGGAGAACTATTACCGTCCGAACTTGCGGGTCAAGAATCGCGATGGCGGGACGGTGCTCGGCCCTTGGTTCGTCGAGGCGGCGCATATCGGCGATGTATCGAACTTGAATTTGCGCACCTACGTGAACGGTGAACTCAAACAATGCGGCAACACGCACGATCTGGTGGCCGATATTCCCACGTTGATCGAGTATCTGAGCGGTTTTATGACGCTCGCGCCGGGCGACATCATTCTGACGGGCACGCCCGAGGGCGTCGCGAACGTAGCCGTGGGCGATGAGGTGGTGTGCGAGATCGACGGTTTAGGCCGCCTTGTCAACGTGATCGCATCCGACGCGGATTTCAACCGCGTTTGACCGCTCGTCCAGA
>JBQCDS010000017.1:0-2817 GCA_051961035.1 Trinickia sp.
CCGCTGGCGGTGAAGTTCAAGATGCGGCGTTGCAGGTCCGATAGCGTGGTCTTCCTGGCCATCGAGGCCATTTGCTCCGCGAAGAACGCATTGACGCCCAAACCGAGCTCAAAGGCCTCGCCCACTACACGGTCGTTGATCCATTCGCTCGTGGCATTCTCCGAGCTGAAGATGAGCACGCTGTGCTCGAGGCTGCCCGGATCGACCAGCCCGAACGCGATGCCGCTGCGTGTGCCGCAGGCTTCGGCATCCTCTAAGAAGCGCTGCATGCGCTCGTTCGATTCCGGATTGATCGCACGCTGGGCCGCCAGCGTGCCGTGATCCCAGACGAACGGCCAGTCGTGGCGGCACGCGAAGCCCATGCGCGGATCGATGTCGAAATAGCGTTGGTCGACATAGCGTTGCGCCCAGCCGGGTGGCGAGCACAAGTCGAAATAGCGGGCGCGGTTCACCATCTCGCCCAGCCTCGTGAGGCGGCAGTAGCAAAACCAATCGAAACCGATCGTGCGCAGCGCAATGCGCAGCAGTTGCTTGCGCTCGTGTGCCGAGTGCGCCGCGGAAAGGTCGGTCGCGATTTCGGATACACGATCGGCGCCATTCGCTTCGCCGTGACGTCCGACGTGCTTGCTGACTACGAGCGCGCAATCGGCCACTTCGATGAAGTCGATGGCGTGCCGCGCATCGTGTTCGCTTCCTTTAGGCAGGCGCTTGCGCGCCTCTGGGTTCGTCATGCAGTCCTCCGTCTCGTGAGCTTGCTGCTCGCGTGTTCGAGCGCCGTTTCATGGTTTTCGACTATATCCGCGTGTCGCAGGCCTACGGAACTGCACTGTTCAGTAGTGTTTCCCGCCTGCGAGCGCGTCGATTCGCGATTTACTACGAATCTCACGATTGAGACGTCCACCCCCGCGCTTTTACACTTTTCGACGCGGAATCCCGTTTTCCGCATCGGCATTTTCAGCGAGGGTTCTTATGTCCGTGGCGGCGCTCAGGAAGCAGATGAAGGACTGGTGGCCGGCACCGAATGGTGCGGACGACGCACGCCGGCCTGTGCGGCCCTACGATCTTGCGTTGGCCGGCTTCATGGCGATCGTCGTCTCGCTGTTCGTGCTGCCGCTGCCCACGGTGATGATGGATGCGCTCATTTCGCTCAATCTCGCCATCAGCATCGTGCTGCTCACGGTGTCCACGTATCTGCCCTCGGCGCTGAGCTTTTCGTCGTTCCCGGCGATGCTGCTGTTCACGACGCTGCTCCGTCTGTCGCTGAACATCGCCTCGTGCAAGCTGATCTTGCTGCATGCGAATGCCGGGCACATCATCGATGCGTTCGGGCGGCTCGTCGTGGGCAACAACTTCGTCGTCGGCGGCGTGGTGTTTCTCGTGATCGCGATCGTGCAGTTCATCGTGATCGCCAAAGGCTCCGAGCGCGTTGCCGAAGTGGGGGCGCGTTTCTCGCTCGATGCGATGCCCGGCAAGCAAATGAGTATCGATGCCGATTTGCGCGCGGGCATCATCAGCTCGGAGGAAGCGAAGCATCGCCGTGAGCGGCTCGAGCAGGAATCGCAATTGCACGGCGCGATGGACGGCGCGATGAAGTTCGTGAAAGGCGATGCGATCGCCGGTACGGTCATTGCGTTCGTCAACATCCTCGCGGGCATCGCGGTGGGCACCATCATGAAGGACATGAGCGTGTCCGATGCGTTGCATCGCTATGCCATTCTGACTGTGGGCGACGGCATGTCGGCGCAGATCCCGTCGCTGCTCGTCTCCATTGCGGCCGGGGTCGTGACCACGCGGGTGGCGACACGCGACGCCAATGACAGCCAGCTCGGCGAGCAGATCGGCAAGCAAGTGACCGCGCATCCTCGCGCGCTGCTGATCGCCTCGGCAGTGCTGCTCGCATTCGCGTTCGTACCTGGCTTTCCAGCGTGGTCGTTCGGCGTGCTCGCGCTCATGACGGGCGGGGGCGGCGCGCTGCTGCTGCGCCGGCGCAAGACGATGCCGCCCCTTACGCTGATCACGCTGGCCGAGCCGCTGGTCCCCTCTGAACGCGAGGCGCAGGTCGGCCCGCACACGTCGGGAGTGACGTCACCGGTCGCCGTCGCGCTCGCTCGGACGGTCTCGCCGCATCTGAACCTCGTTCGTTTGCAAGAAGCGTTGGCGGCGGCGAAGTCGAACGTCGAAGCCGACATCGGCCCGATCTTTCCACGCGTGCATGTCGCGTTCGAAACCGGCTTGCCGGAGGGCAGCTATCAGGTGTTCGTGCAGGACGTGCTTGCATCCGAAGGACAACTGCGGCCCGATCGGCTGCTGTGGGATGGCGTGACGCCGCTCGCGGACAGTGTCGAGCGCACGCCGGGCGAGCCGTTCGGCCCATTCGCCCAGCCGGTTTGGCTGCCGCTCGATGCGAAATCGTCGGAGCCTCGCGGCAGGCAAGCGCCGCCCGCGCGCATCAAGTCGGTCTTTACGGCCCAGACGAGCGTCCCCCCTTCGCTCGCGGGTTTGCGTACCGAGGAAGTGCTCGCGCGGCACGTGGAGAGCGAGGTGCGCAAACATGCCGCCGCACTGATCGGCATTCAGGAAGCGCAGCAGTTGATTCGGCTCGTGCGGCGCGACTACGCCGAACTCGTGGCGGAACTGATGCGCCTCGTGCCGCTGCAGCGCATTACCGAAGTGCTGCGGCGCTTGCTGCTCGAAGACATCCCCATCCGCAACCTGCGCATCATTTTCGAAAGCATGATCACGTGGGCGCCGAGAGAGCCCGAGGACACGATCGCGCTCGTGGAACTCGTGCGCGTCGATCTGCGCCGCATGATCACC
>JBQCDS010000018.1:0-10636 GCA_051961035.1 Trinickia sp.
CAGGAAGCCGCGCTGCAACTGCTCGGTTTGCTCCAACGCGATGCGCGCTTCATCGACTTCATCGAGGAAGACATCGCGAATTACTCCGATGCGGATATCGGCGCCGCCGCGCGGCTCGTGCACGACGGATGCCGTGCGACGCTGCGCGAGCACTTCACGATCCAGCCGGTGCGAGACGAGACCGAAGGCAGCCGCGTGACGATCGCCGAAGGTTTCGACGCAACCGCCATTCGCCTCACCGGCAATGTCGTGGGCAAGCCCCCCTTCAGCGGCAGCATCAGCCATCGCGGATGGCGCGTCACCGATGTACGACTACCGAAGCTCACGCAAAGCCATGACACCCGCGTACTCGCGCCGGCGGAGGTCGAACTATGAGCGAGCCGCGCTATTCGATCGGTATCGATCTTGGCACCACGCACTGCGCGCTGTCATACATCGAACTCGCAACAAGCGACGGAGAAAGTCTCTCCGAAGCTGTCATGCGCATCGCCCAATTGACGGCGCCTGGTGCCATCGAGGAACGCGATCTGCTGCCCTCGTTCCTCTACTTGCCGCACGAGAGCGAATTGCCGCCCGGCGATCTCGCGCTGCCCTGGACGAGCGAACGCGACTTCGCGGTTGGCGAAATGGCACGCAGCCGTGGCGCCGGCACGCCGATTCGCCTCGTCTCGAGCGCGAAGAGCTGGCTTTGCCATCCGGGCGTCGACCGCCGCGCAGCCATTCTGCCAGCCGATGCACCGCCGGAAGTCGCCCGCGTGTCGCCGCTCGAAGCCTCGATCCGATATCTCACGCATCTGCGCGAAGCGTGGAACCATGCACACCCCGACGCGCCATTCGGCGAACAGGACATCACGGTTACGATTCCCGCGTCGTTCGACCCAGCCGCGCGCGAATTGACCGCCGAAGCCGCGAGTGCCGCGGGATATGGGCAGATGACGCTGCTCGAGGAACCGCAGGCCGCGCTCTACAGTTGGATCCAGAAAAGCGGCGGCGCATGGCGCAAGCAGGTCAAGGTCGGCGACATCATTCTCGTCGTCGATGTGGGCGGCGGGACGACGGACTTGTCGCTGATCGCGGTGATCGAGCGCGACGGCAACCTCGAGTTGCATCGCGTGGCGGTAGGCGATCACATCCTGCTCGGCGGAGACAACATGGATCTCGCGCTGGCGCACGTGGTTGCGCGCAAGCTTGCTCAACAAGGCACGCAGACGGACGCATGGCAACTGCGCGCGCTCACCTATGCGTGCCGGGGCGCGAAGGAAACGTTGCTATCCGATCCGTCGATGGACGCGGTGCCACTCGTCGTGCCGAGCCGCGGCTCGAAGCTGATCGGCGGCTCCATCCGCACCGAGCTCACGCGCGACGAGCTCACACAAACCATCCTCGAAGGTTTTTTCCCGCAAGTGGAGGCCACGGCGCGGCCTGTCAGTCGCACGCGTGCCGGTCTCACGCAATTGGGGCTGCCCTACGCGCAGGACGCCGGCATCACGCGCCCTCTCGCGGCGTTCCTCGCCCGCCAGGTGGGCGCGCTGGCGCAGCTCGGCGGCGATCGAACGTTGGCCGCGTCATTCGCGCTCAATGAGAACGCGACGTTCCTGCACCCCACCGCCGTCCTGTTCAACGGCGGCGTCTTCAAGTCGCCGCTTCTCGTCGAACGCGTCATGACGGCGCTGGGCGGATGGCTCGCGGCCGATGGCGCCGAGCCGGCGCGTCTGCTCGAAGGCGCGGATTTCGATCTGGCGGTGGCGCGCGGCGCCGCTTATTACGGCTTCGTTAAACGCGGGCGCGGCGTTCGGATTCGCGGTGGCACCGCGCGTGCGTACTACGTCGCGATCGAATCGGCGATGCCCGCCGTCCCAGGCTTGGAGCCGCCCATCTCGGCGTTGTGCGTCGCGCCGTTCGGCATGGAAGAAGGCACCAATGCGCCGCTGCCCGAGCAAGAGTTCGGGCTCGTCGTTGGGGAGCCCGTGCAGTTTCGCTTTTTCGGTTCGTCCACCCGTCGACAAGATCAGGTTGGCTCGATGCTCGACGGCTGGTCCACCGATGAACTGCAAGAACTCGAAGCGATCGAGGCGACGATGCCGACAGAGGGCCGCAGTGCCGGCGATGTCGTACCCGTCAAATTGCATGCGTACGTAACCGAGACGGGCATGCTGCAACTCGAGGCGGTGCCGCGAAACTCGGGCGAGCGCTGGAAGGTTGAGTTCGACGTTCGCGGTAACGTCGAACAGGGCTGATCGCATCGGAAGGCTGCCGATGAAGCGCTACGTAGTGGGCATCGACCTCGGCACGAGCAATACGGTCGTCGCGTTCATCGAAAAGGGCGCGCACGACATTCGCGTGTTCGACATCGATCAACTCGTCGGGCTAGGCGAAGTCGGTGCACGGCCGCTTTTGCCGTCCGTGAGCTATCACCCCGCGCAAGGTGAATTGAACGCGGGGGATCTCGCGTTGCCGTGGCAGCGCGCGCAGCCGCCCAACGCGCCACTACCGATCGTCGGGCAGCTTGCACGCACGCTCGGCGCGCAGGTGCCGGGGCGGCTCGTAGCGAGCGCGAAAAGCTGGCTGTCCTATTCGGCAGTGGACCGGCTGGCGCCGATCCTGCCCTGGGGCGCTCCGAGCGATGTCACGAAGGTTTCTCCTGTCGAGGCAAGCGCGAGTTACCTCGCGCACGTGCGGGCCGCCTGGAACGCGCGTTTTCCGGACGAGCCGCTCGAAGAGCAGGATGTGGTGCTCACGGTGCCCGCTTCCTTCGACGAAGGCGCACGTGCCTTGACGCTCGAAGCGGCCCGGCTCGCGCAACTGCCCGCCTTGCGTCTGCTGGAGGAACCGCAAGCGGCTTTTTACGATTGGCTCTATCAGCATCGCGCGCGCCTTGCCGAGGAACTTCTCGATACCCGGCTCGTGCTAGTGTGCGACGTCGGCGGTGGCACCACCGACTTCACGCTGATCCAGGTGCGGATCGATGCCGACGGCGCGCCGCACCTCACGCGTGTTGGCGTCGGCAACCATCTGATGCTCGGCGGCGACAACATGGATCTCGCGCTCGCGCGGTTCGTCGAGACACGCCTCACGCAAGACCAACCAGCCAACGCACGGTTATCCGCATCGAGCTTGTCGCAACTGGTCGAACGTTGCCGCGCCGCGAAGGAGCAACTGCTGGCCCTCGATGCGCCGCCGTCCGTGGCCATCACGCTGCTTGGCGCCGGTTCGCGAGTCATCGGCGGTGCGCGCACCGTGCAGCTCACGCGCGAGGACGTCGAGCAAATCGTCGTCGAAGGGTTCTTCCCGCACGTCCCCGCGGGCGAAACGCCGCGCCGCTCGCGCGCGGCGATCGTCGAGTTCGGTCTGCCCTATGCGAGCGACCCCGCCGTCACTCGCCATGTCGCTGCATTTCTGGCCCGCCACGCCGCGCAGTCTCGGCAAGCGTTGGGCGACGATGCGGACGAGGACGGCAATTCACCGATACCGGATGCGGTGCTGCTGAACGGTGGTGTCTTCCGTGCGCCGGCATTGACCGCTCGGCTGGCAGGAACACTCGGCGCGTGGCGCGGCGCGCCGCTGCACGTGCTGGACAACGACGACCCGGATGTCGCGGTGGCTCGCGGCGCGGTGGCCTATGGCCTCGCGCGTGCGGGCGCCGCACCGCGCATCGGCGGAGGCTCGGCCCGCAGCTACTTTCTCGTGCTCGATGGCGGCCAAGGCATCTGCTTGCTGCCGCGCGGCACGGAAGAAGCCCGTGAAATCCATCTGCACGAGCGCGCGTTTGCGCTGCGGCTGGGGCAACCCGTGCGCTTTCCACTCGTCTCCACGGTGGCCGACACCCCGTTTCGCGCGGGCGAGCTTGCCGATCTTTCGCAAGGCGATTTCGTCCGTCTACCGCCGCTCGCAACCGTCGTGCAACGTCGGCACGCCACCGATCCCGATGAACGCCCGGTGCGGCTCACGACCTCGATCACGGAGGTGGGCACGTTGGAGATGAACTGCATCGCAATCGACGACCCAGCGCAGCGCTGGCTGTTGCAATTCGAGTTACGACGCGATGAAGCCGGACAATCGGCGAATGGCGCCGATGCCCATTCGCAGGCCGCGCGGCACCCGTCGCTCGATCAAGCAATCGGATTGATCGAGCGAGCCTTTGGCGCGCGTGCCGCCGATGTCGCACCCACCGAGGTCAAGCGGCTGCGTACGCGCCTCGAAGACACGCTGGGCCCGAGCGAGGCTTGGGACGTGTCGTTATTGCGCGAACTATTCGACGGCCTTTGGGAACGGGCGAAACGACGGCGGCGTACGGCGGATCACGAGCGGGTTTGGCTCAATCTCGCTGGATTTTGTTTGCGGCCGGGCTTTGGTTATCCGCTCGACGATTGGCGCGTCGAGCAAATCTGGTCGATCTTCGATGACGGCATCCAGTACATCCAGGAAAGCCGCGTATGGTCTGAATGGTGGACATTGTGGCACCGTGCGGCGGGCGGCCTGAACGAAGAGGCTCAATTGCAACTGCTCGATGCGATGGAATTCCTTCAAGCAGCCAACATCAAGAAGCGAAAACTGCCGTTCGATCCGGCCAAGGTCGGCCACGCCGATATGATCCGCGTGCAGGCTTCGCTCGAGCGCATTGCAGTCGAGCGCAAGATTCAATTGGCGGAGCAGTTGCTCGAACGGTTACGCAAGCCGTCCGAGAACCCGCAGACGTGGTGGGCCATCGGCCGCATTGGCGCGCGCCGGCCGTTTTACGGCAGTGCGCATGGCGTCGTGCCGCCCGACGTTGCGCGGCCGTGGCTCGATGCCGTGCTTGCGCTCGACTGGAAGAAGGTGGAGCCTGCGGCGTTCGCTGCGGTGCAGTTGTCGCGGCTAACAGGCGATCGGTCGCGCGACATGCCGGAAGACGTGCGCGCCGCCGTCGTGCGGCGGCTCGAAGCCATTGGTGCGACGCCGAGTTGGATTCAGATGGTGCGCGAAGTCGTCGCGCTCGACGAGGCCGATACCGGGCGCGTGTTCGGGGAATCGTTGCCGGCCGGACTCAAGCTGTTGATGGGGGAGGCGTAAGCCGGACACCGCTGCGCGGGGGCGCACCGCGAACCGATTTGCCATCGCTTGCGCGGTGCTCCCTGGAAATCACTGATCCTTGGCGTCCTTCACATTGGCTTTTGCCTTAGCTTCGTCGGCATCGGCCTGCGCTTCAACCTTTTTCTTGTCGGCCTTCGCTTGGGCTACCCGGGCCTTTTTGTCGGCTTTCGCCTGCGCGCGCTCGGCCTTGCGATCGGCGTGCGTCATGGGCTGAGCCGTCGAATCCGTGCTGCTCTGCGCGAGTGCGTATTCGGCAGACATTGCCGACGCGGCGGCGACGAGCATAACGGCAGTCCCTTTCGTGACGCGCTTCATCCATGCGGTCTCAGCAGCTTTTATCTTCATGAGCATTTCCTCCGAAACAGTCGTGACAATCGCCGTGATCGGTCGGAACGACGCGCATTGCGCTGCTGCGAATGAGCCGCTGATGCATCCTCCATACTGAACCGACACAGCGCGAGTCCCGTTACCGGGCAGATTCAAACGACGTGTTTCTTGCAAGGGATGTGCCTGTTCCGCAGGCGAGGAAGACAATCGATGGCGTCAAGCATGAGCGAAGTCGCGATTCTCCGCTTCGACGTATCGGAGCACCTGTTCGGCAGGGAAGTCGGCACACGGCACTTTATGCAAAGCGGGCTCCATTGCGGATCACGTTGAGCCCGAATGCCAGACAGGCGCTACTCCCTGCCTTTCGCGAGTTTGGCCAGCAATGCCTTGGCAGCCGGCCCTGAAGACGCTGGATTTTGTCCGGTGAGCAGGAGGCCGTCTTCGAGCACGTACGGCTGCCAGTCGGCGCCTTTCGAGAATTTTCCTCCCTTGGCCTTTAGCTCGTCTTCCACGAGAAACGGCACGACCTCTGTCAAGCCAACGGCTTGCTCTTCCGTATTCGTAAAGCCAGTCACCGACTTGCCCTCGACCAAAGGCTTGCCATCGGCACGCTTGGCATGTCGCAGCACGCCCGGCGCATGACATACCAGCGCCACCGGCTTACCTGCAGCGATCGTGCTTTCGATCAGACCGATGGAATCGCGGTCTTCGGCCAGATCCCACAGCGGGCCGTGACCGCCAGGATAAAAAACGGCGTCGAACTGATCGCGCGCAACGTCCCTGAGCGTTGCGGTGCTCCCGAGCGCTGACATCGCAGTGGAGTCAGCTTCGAAGCGGCGCGTGTCGTCCGTCTGGGAGTCGGGCTCGTTGCTCTTCGGATCGAGCGGTGGTTTGCCGCCCTTTGGCGACGCGAAAACGATTTCCACGCCCTCGTCCTTAAACACGTAGTAAGGCGCAGCGAGTTCCTCGAGCCAGAAGCCGGTCTTGCGGCCCGTGTCACCCAGTTGGTCATGCGAGGTCAAAACCATAAGGATCTTCATCAAGTTCTCCTCAGCATCGTGACGAAGCTGACGGGCTGGCCGATCTGTCAACATTCTTCCCTGCACCGCCCGATCAGACTTGAACAAGACTAGAAATCCCGTGGTGGAAAATCAATGGGAGCGGAAGAATGGAAGCTTTGCGCTCCGATAGTCGGAGCGAAGCAGCGAATTCGTACGGCGCGCCGTGCGCGCAAGCCATGCCCGTTACCGCCGCCCACCCGAACGTAGCGCAATCAGCGCGCCGATCACGAGCAGCACCGACACCACATACAGCCCATTGTTCAGGCTCCCCGTCGCCGTTTTGACGAAGCCCAGCATGCTAGGACTCGCGAACCCGCCGAGTAGGCCCAAGCTGTTGAGGAACGCGATCGTACCCGCCGCTGCGCGTGTACCGCCGAGCAGATCAGTGGCAATTGCCCAGAACAGCGGCTGCAAGGTGAAGATGCACGCTGTCGCCACGCTGATACATGCGATCGCGAGCGTGAGATCCGAACCCGTCCCAGCGATGGCGGAAAGCGCTGCCGCACCGATCAGCGCACACACGGCGGTATGCCAGCGCCGCTCGCGAGTGCGGTCTGAGTGACGGCTCACGAGCACCATCGTCAACGCGGCCACGCCGTACGGAATCGCAGAGACCATGCCAATCGAATACGCACTGGTAACGCCCGCGCCACGGATCAACGCGGGCAGCCAGAAGCTGATCGCGTACACGCCGCAGATGAAAGCGAACCAGACGAACGCAAGCGCATAGATGCGTGCGCTTTTCAATGCGCCGCCGAAGCCGTGGCGCTCGAAGGGCGACGATGGGTCGCGCTCCCGGTTGAGCCCATCGAGCACGAGGGCTTTTTCGGCATCGCTCAGCCAGCGCGCGTCGCGTGGATTGTCATCGAGATAAAAGAACGCCGCGACGCCCAGCAGGCACGACGGCAGCGCTTCAACCAAAAACAGCCACTGCCACCCTTGCAACCCATGCAGACCATCGAGACGGTTCAATGCCCAGCCCGACAGCGGGCCGCCCAGCACGCCCGCGATCGCCACCGCCGTGAGAAATAGCGCCATCACGCGTCCGCGCCGCTCTGCCGGATACCAGCACGTGAGGTAGAAGATGATGCCCGGGAAGAAGCCGGCCTCGAACACGCCGAGCATGAAGCGCATGACATAGAACGCCGTGGGCGACTTGACGAACATCATGCCCGCCGAAGTCAGCCCCCATAGCAGCATGATTCGGATCAGCGTCTTGCGTGCGCCGATGCGCTGGAGAACGAGATTGCTCGGCACCTCGAAGAGGAAGTACCCGGCGAAGAAAATCCCCGCGCCGAGCCCGTACACCGCGTCGCTGAAACCAAGCGCTTGGCGCATCTGGATTTGCGCGAAGCCGATATTGATCCGGTCTAGATACGCTGCCACATAACACACGAACAGAAACGGAATCAGCCGCCACGTGATGCGGCGATACGTGGCGTTCACCCACGCGGAGGAATGAGGCGCCGTTTCATCGGCCAGCATTGCACTCGGTAGTACACCTTCGTTCATGGCTCTGTCTCCGAACATGTTTTATGTAGGCTGTCTTGACGGGGACCTTGCCGCGCTTCGGCTCGACACGTCTCGCCGCGCCGTCGGCTGGCATGCCCCGGTGCCATATCGCGGGCCGCTCATTAGCCCGCACGCACTCACCCTTTCACCGACTGCAGATAGTCAACGCAACGATTGACCGATTCCACATCCGCGAACTTCGCGTCAATATCAAAGAGGTTCCATTCCACCGCACCGGGCACGCGGTCGCCGATGCACTCGCGCACAGCGATCGTGCGGAATCCTTCGGCGAGACCGTCGCACAGGGTCGTGCGAACGCAGGCGGAAGCCGTGACGCCGGTAACGAGAATGGTGTCGACGCCCGCCGCGCGCAGATAGCCCGCGAGGTACGTGCCATGGAACGAACTCGCGCGCTTCTTGATCAGCACCTGCTCGCCCTCGATGGGTGCGATGCGCGAGTCGATTGCCCAAAGATTCTCATCCGATTGCGCGACCACATCGACTGGAATCTTGTTGTGCCATAGCCCCATGTCAGTATGCGGATTATTTCGGTCGGTAACCTGATAGCAGGTCGTCACATGAATGACGGGATGACCGTTCTCGCGGCACGCGGCAAGTAGACGCTGCACGCCGGGACTGATTTGATCGTCGATGTGCTCGCACGTGAAGGGGTTGCCCGGGCGCGTCCATGCGTTCGCGAGATCGACGTTGACCAGCGCCGGCTTCTTGCCGAATCCGACACGCCGCTGAAAGCCGCGCTGCTGATAGAGTTCGGTCGCTTGCGCAAAGGCTTGCGCCAACATCTCGTTCAATCCTGCATTCATCTGTTCAATCTCCGATAGTTTCTCTGCGCCGCGCGTATGTCATGTGTCTCGGCAAGGAAACTATAGGAGGGTCATTTTTGCGGGTCCAATTACAGTTTGGCCGCGTTTATTATCTTTTTCGGTATCAATGCTAAATGCTTCGAAGGTGCACCCGATAAGCCTGGGGCGCACGCGGGGCGCGACGTGATGCGTCGATGAACGAATCGGCAGATCGCGGACAGCGAAGGTGTCAAAGCCCGAAGGTGTCGGCGTCCAACATGTCCGTATCAGGCCGGCCGAGACCGCCGATCGCGTCGATTTCTTCTGCGCTCAGCGTGAAATCGAACACGTCGATGTTCTCTTGTTGACGCTTGCGGTCAGCAGACTTCGGCACGGCGACGAAGCCTCGCTGCGTGATCCAGCGCAGGACGATTTGTGCGGGCGTGCGACTGTATCCATGCGCGATTGACGAGATGAGCGGATCCTCGAGCAGATCTCCCGCCCGCCCAAGCGGACCCCACGCTTCGGTCATGATCTGCCGCGCTCGATGAACGGCGACGATGTCCTCGCGCGGATGATAGGGGTCGAGCTGAATCTGGTTGACGTGGGGAACGAAACCCGCAGAGAAGAGCTTCTCGAGATGCGACGGCTTGAAGTTCGACGTGCCGATCGCCCTGACAAGACCACGCTCCTGCAGACGCACGAGCCCTTCGAAGGCCTGGACATAGCAGTCTTGGTCTGGGTTAGGCCAATGGATCAGCAGAAGATCGACGTAATCCATGCGCAGGCGCGCGAGGCTCGCTTCGCAGGCTGTTTGGGCACCCTCGACGCTATGCCATCGGCGGCCGAACTTGCTCGTGACAAAAATCTCGGCGCGCGACACACCCGACGCGCGGATGCCCTCTCCAACCGCATCCTCGTTGTCGTAGCTCTCCGCTGTGTCGATTAGACGATAACCGACCTGCAGCGCGGATTCGACGGCCTTTGCCGCGACATCTGCCTTCAACGGCCATGTGCCAAGGCCGATCTGCGGCATTGTCACACCATTGGCGAGCGTGACAGACGGAAGGGGGCTAGTGTTCATCAGAAACCTCACATTGTATTGGCGTGTAATGGGGGGAAGGTTCAGAGGGGATCAGCCACTCCATCATGCCAGAGCGCTGGTGAAGCCGGGGCAACTTGCCATCCGCAAGGGTTGCCATACGCCGCCTTCCGGTGCGTTGCGCGCAGTCGCTTGAAGATGAGTGCAACCGGACATCCTGGGTCGACGAAACGCGACGAGCGGGAAGCGAGGTAGTGCCCTGATTCGCGCATGCCTGCCTGGTCTTTTATGCGGGGACCGCGGCATCGCGCGTGCTAGCCTAGCTGTCTCTTTCTGGACTGGGCGAACTTGCGATGCCGATTGTCGTTGCGTTAATTGCGCTGGTCGCGCTGATCTACGGCGCCGTGCGGACCTTCGATGCGATACAGGCCGCATTCGGGCTTACCGCCGCGCTCGGCGCGGCGGTACTGGCTGCGCTGCTGCTGTTCGCCGCTGTCGCGTACTGGTTGCGTCGCCGCCGGCAGGTCGCAGCGAACGTGCATGGCGATGGCGACTGGACGCACGAACTCAAAGGCGCTTGGGGTTGCGTGCGGCTCGCGGCGGCTAAGCGTTTCTGGGAGATTCGTCATCCACCAACTTCTGAGCTACAACCATTGCCGTTTTCGGATCGGCCGCATCGTCCTTTGAATCCATTACGAACGAGACGGGCTGTCCACCGATTTTCAAGCGCTTCGCATTCAGATGTGAGCGAGCTCACCGGTCAAGGGAGAAACTTGCGCAATCTTCACGGTGACCTGGGCCTGCGCAGACGCTGTCAGGAA
>JBQCDS010000019.1:0-2209 GCA_051961035.1 Trinickia sp.
CTGCGCGCTGTTGCCTGCGCTACGTGACGCTTTGCTGATTCGAAGCTGGAGCGGCGTGGAAGGCTGCACGCCCGATCACAACCCCATCATCGGCGCGAGCCGCACCGTGCCGCGCCTGCTTCATGCATTCGGTTTTTCCGGCGGCGGGTTTTTGCTCGCGCCCGGCGTCGGCGAAGTACTGGCCGATCTCGTGATCGACGGCGCTACCGAGACGCCGCTCGACGCGTTCGACGTGAATCGTTTCTCGGCCGTGCCCGCATGACGTTTCGCTCTTCAATCGTTAGGAGACCTCAATGAACGCTTTACGCACTTTCTGCGCAGCCGCAACCGCCTGCGCCATGCTGGCCGCCACGCCCGCGTGGTCCGAATCGAAAACCATCTATATCGGCATGAACGGCGGGCCGATGGAGAAGGCCTATACGACGCAGGTTCTGCCGGCGTTCGAAAAGGCGAACAACGTGCAGGTCACCGTGGTGCCGGGCACGTCGTCGGATATTCTCGCGAAGCTGCTCGCCAATCGCGCCCATCCGCAGGTGCACGTGGCGTTTCTCGACGACGGCGTCATGGCGCGCGCCGTGAGCCTCGGTGTGTGCGAAAAGCTCGACGATGCGCCGGTTCTCAAGGAGCTCTATCCGTTCGCACGAATGAAAGACGACGTGGGCGCGGGCGTGCAGCTCGGCATGACCGGCATCGCCTACAACAAGAAGCTGTTCGCCGAGAAAGGATGGGCGCCGCCCACCTCGTGGCTCGACTTCGCCGATCCTAAATACAAAGGCAAAGTCGTGTTCCAATCGGCATCGAGCAGCACGTTCGGCCTGCACGGCCTACTGGCTCTGAATCGCCTGTGGGGCGGCAACGAGCACAACGTCGAACCGGCATTCACGAAGTGGGCAAGCACCGTCGGGCCCAACGTCGTGGAGTACATTCCGAACTCCGCGAAGATTTCGGAGATGGTGCAAACGGGCGAGGCGGGCCTGTTCCCGCTGACACCGACGGGCGTTGCCGACTTGCAGGACAAGGGCTTGCCCGTGGCGTACGTCAATCCGAAGGAAGGCCCGGTGCTGCTGCTTGTCGACGTGTGCGTCGTGAAGAACAACCCCGACGATCAACTCGCGCAAAAGCTCGCGCAATTCTTGCTGTCGGCACCGGCGCAAGAGAAAGCGGCCGAAGCGGGCAAGCAGATCCCCACGAATCGTCTCGCGAAGATGCCGGCGTCGATGCAGCAAAGCCTCGGCAACGTCGAGAACCTCGTGCATAAGGTGACGGTTGTCGATTGGGATGCGATCAACGCACACCGGGCGCAGTGGGATACGCGCTGGAACCAGCAAATCGAGAAATAGGCGGCGCGACGCGCTTCGCTCGCTCGGCTCGCGCGGCGCCTTTGACGGGCGCTAGCGCTTGACCGCGCGTTGCCGCACCGCTTCGAACAGACACACGCCGCTCGCCACGGAAACATTCAGGCTCTCGACCGTGCCGGCCATCGGGATGTGCATGACTTCGTCGCAGGTATCGCGCGTCAAACGCCGCATGCCCTCTCCTTCCGCGCCCATGACGAGCGCAACGGGGCCGTCGAGCTTCGTATCGTAGAGGCTCGGCTGCGCATCGCCGGCCGTGCCGATCACCCACACGCCGGCGTCCTTCAATTCGCGCAGGGCACGCGCCAGATTCGTGACCGTGATGTAAGGCACGGTATCGGCCGCGCCGCTGGCCACCTTGGCAGCCGTTGCGTTCAGTCCTACTGCTTTATCGCGCGGGGCAATCACGGCATGCGCGCCGGCGCCGTCCGCCACGCGCAGACACGCGCCGAGGTTGTGCGGATCGGTCACGCCGTCGAGCACGAGCAGCAACGCCGGCCCGTTGATCCCATCGAGCAGTTCCGCGAGGTTCTGCGCGAGCGGCAAATCGGTTGCGCGCGCAACGACCCCTTGATGCCGCTCCGTGTGAGCGAGCCCCCACAAACGCGTTTCGTCGGCCGCGATCAAGCGCACGCCAGCTTCCTTCGCCGTGTTCAAAAAATCCTGCATGCGGCGATCGCGTCGCGTCGCGTCGTAAAACACTTCTTCGACCGTCGACGCATCGTGCCGCAAGCGCGCGGTCACCGCATGAAAGCCGTATAAAACCTTGAGACGTGCCATAGCTGAATGAAATCGGTAATCGTGTTGAGTCGAGCCGAGAAAAGGCGAAAGCACAGCGGCGCGTCGTGCGCTCG
>JBQCDS010000020.1:0-3142 GCA_051961035.1 Trinickia sp.
TTCCGCCGTATTCCCTTCCGATAGCGTGAGCGTCACGCCGGGATACGACTGTCGAAACTGTCGAATCATTCTAGGCACGACCGGATTGAAAGCCGCCGAGCCGGTGAAGCCGATGTTGAGCTGCCCCGTCTCCCCGCGTCCGGCGCTTTGCGCATTGGCAACGGCTTGGCCGGCGCTATCGAGGAGCCGACGTGCATCGAGGAGGAACGCTTCGCCGGCTTCGGTCAGCACGACACCGTGCCCCGTGCGCCGAAACAGGCGCACGTCGAGTTCGGCTTCCAATGCACGAATCTGCTGGCTCAGGGGAGGCTGGCCGATTCCCAATTTCTCCGCGGCTCGCGTGACGTTTCGCTCCTCGGCCACCGCGAGGAAATAGCGAATATGGCGTAGCTCCATGTTGATATCTGTTAAAACTATTTCTGGAATACACGATAGATATTGGACAGCATAACAGCACAGGAAGAAAATATCGCCAAATTTTGCGAGGGCATCCGCCTCGCGCAACTCACGCTCCCCCATGCATCCCGGCCGTGCGCGGCTGGGTTCGCCCCGCCGTTGTATTCGACGGTTCCGGCGCCAGGGTGGAGCGCCATCCGGTTCGATATGACAGAGGGGTACAACATGGCAGAAGCCATAAAAAAGCCGAGGCCCGAGTTTCGGAACATCGGGCTAGGCCAAATCTTGACGGCCTACCGTCTACCGCTGGCCGGGCGCGTGTCGATCCTGCATCGGGTCAGCGGCGCGCTGCTGTTCGTGTTTCTGCCCTTCCTGCTTTACCTCTTCGATCAAAGCCTCACCTCCGAACTGAGCTTCGAAGGGTTCAAGATCTTCCTCTCGAACATCGTCGTCAAGATCGTCACGCTCGTGTTGGCGTGGGCCTTTCTCTTTCACTTTTGCGCCGGTGTGCGGCACCTGCTGATGGACACGAACCATGAGTCGGTGTCGAAAGAAAACGGCAAGCGCACCTCGATCGTCGTGTTCGTCGTGTCCTCGGTTCTGACGATCGCCTTCGCGCTCAAACTGTTCGGAGCATTCTAAACATGGCAGCCAACCACCGAATCGGCTCGAAGCGCCTCGTCGTAGGCGCGCACTATGGCCTGCGCGACTGGCTCGCGCAGCGCGTGACCGCCGTGATCATGGCGATCTACACCGTCATCTTGCTCGTCTGGTTCTTCAGCGCGCAGGCTTTCTCCTACGACGGCTGGGCCTCGATCTTCGCCACTCAATGGATGAAGCTCGCGACGTTCGTCACGTTGCTCTCGCTGCTCTACCACGCATGGGTAGGCGTGCGCGACATCTGGATGGACTATGTGAAGCCGGTCGGCGCGCGGCTCGCGCTGCAAGCGCTGACGATCGTCTGGCTGCTCGGTTGTGCGGGTTATGCCGCGCAGATTCTCTGGAGAGTGTAAAAGAATGGCTGCAATCAAGAATGCACTGCCGCGTCGCCGCTTCGACGTGGTCATCGTCGGCGCGGGCGGCTCGGGCATGCGTGCATCGCTGCAACTGGCCCGCGCGGGCCTGTCGGTCTGCGTGCTCTCCAAGGTATTTCCCACGCGCTCGCACACGGTGGCCGCGCAAGGCGGCATCGGCGCCTCGCTCGGCAACATGAGCGAAGATAACTGGCACTACCACTTCTACGACACGATCAAAGGCTCCGACTGGCTCGGCGATCAAGACGCGATCGAATACATGTGCCGTGAGGCGCCGAACGCCGTGTACGAGCTCGAGCATTTCTGCATGCCGTTCGATCGCAACGCGGACGGCACGATCTATCAGCGCCCGTTCGGCGGCCACACGGCCAACTACGGCGAAAAACCCGTGCAGCGCGCCTGCGCGGCGGCCGACCGTACCGGCCACGCGCTGTTGCACACGCTCTATCAGCAAAACGTCGCGGCCAAGACGCAGTTCTTCGTCGAATGGATGGCGCTCGATCTGATCCGCGACGCCGAGGGCGACGTGCTTGGTGTGACCGCGCTCGAAATGGAAACGGGCGACGTCTACATCCTCGAAGGCAAGTGCACGCTCTTCGCCACGGGCGGCGCGGGCCGGATCTTCGCGGCTTCGACGAACGCGTTCATCAATACCGGCGACGGCCTGGGCATGGCGGCGCGCGCCGGCATCGCGCTGCAAGACATGGAGTTCTGGCAGTTCCACCCCACCGGCGTGGCCGGCGCGGGCGTGCTGATCACAGAAGGCGTACGCGGCGAAGGCGGCATCTTGCGCAACGCGAACGGCGAGCGCTTCATGGAGCGCTACGCACCCACGCTCAAAGATCTGGCGCCGCGCGATTTCGTGTCGCGCTCGATGGATCAGGAAATCAAGGAAGGCCGTGGCGTGGGTCCGCACAAGGACCACGTGCTGCTCGATCTGTCGCACATCGGCGCCGAGACCATCTTGAAGCGGTTGCCCTCGATTCGCGAAATCGCATTGAGGTTCGCGAATGTCGACTGCATCAAAGAGCCGATCCCCGTCGTGCCGACGATCCATTACCAAATGGGCGGCATTCCCACCAACATTCACGGTCAAGTCGTGGGCACGCCGCGCGGCCATGAAGAACCGGTGAACGGCTTTTACGCCGTGGGCGAATGCTCGTGCGTCTCGGTGCACGGCGCGAACCGGCTCGGCACGAACTCGCTGCTCGACTTGGTGGTGTTCGGCCGCGCCGCCGGCAACCATATCGTCAAGCACGTCAAGGAGATCAAGGAGCACAAGCCGCTGCCGGCCGACGCAGCCGATTTCGCCCTTTCGCGCTTGGATAAGTTGGAAAAATCGAGCTCGGGCGAGTACACGCAGGCGATCGCGGGCGACATCCGCGCGAGCATGCAGGCGCATGCCGGCGTGTTCCGTACCTCGAAGCTGCTGGCCGAAGGCGTGCAGAGCATCAAGGAAATCGCCGAGCGTGTGGAGCACGTGCACTTGAAGGACAAATCGAAGGTGTTCAACACCGCGCGCGTCGAAGCGCTCGAATTGGCGAACCTCATTGAAGTGGCGCGCGCGACGATGGTGTCGGCCGAAGCGCGCAAGGAAAGCCGCGGCGCGCACGCGCTGGACGATCACCAAGAGCGCGACGACGTCAATTGGCTGCGCCACACGCTGTGGTTCAGCGAAGGCGATCGCCTCGATTACAAGCCGGTGCACATGC
>JBQCDS010000021.1:0-4032 GCA_051961035.1 Trinickia sp.
AGGATGCCCATCGCTTGCTTCTTCAACTCCAGGAAATGCGGATCGAAAGCGACTTCCGGCGTGCGCGGCCGGTCGAGTTCGATCGGCACATCGATCGCCACGCGCCCCGGCCGCGACGACAACACGACAAGCCGCGTACCGAGAAAGATCGCTTCGTCGATGTCATGAGTGATGAATACGATCGTGCAACGAAGCTGATCCCAAAGGGCGGTCAAAAACGTCTGCATGGCGCTGCGTGTTTGCGCATCCAACGCGCCAAACGGCTCGTCCATCAGCAGCACCTTGGGCTTCATCACGAGCGCCCGGGCGATCGCCACACGCTGCTGCATGCCGCCCGATAACTCATAGGGCTTGTGGCGAGCGAAGCTTTCCAAGCCGATCGTGTGCAAGATCTCCGCCGAGGCCCGATGGCGTTCTGCCTTGGGCACCGAGTGCAGGGACAGACCGAATTCGATGTTCTCCTCGACGGTGAGCCAGGGGAAAAGCCCGGCCTGCTGAAAGACGACGACGCGATCCTCTCCGGGTTGATCCTTGACCTCTCCATCGACGAAGATATTGCCCTTGGAAGGTGATGTCAGGCCAGCCAGCAAATGCAGCAACGTGGTTTTGCCGCACCCGGACGCCCCGAGCACGGTGACGAACTCGCCGCCCTGAAACGTCAGATTGATGTTCTCGAGCGCTGAAACCGAGCCGAATGTCTTGTACAAGGAATCGATAACGATATTCAAGTCCGTCTCCTGCTGGGCGATAAGCCATTCAATGGCTTGAGTGGCTCAATAACTCAATAACTCAATGAGCCAACGATTGCGAATATTGCGGCGCGACGTTGTTATCGAAGCTTGCCGGTACCGTCTGAATGCGTCCGATCGAGTGGAGCACCTTGGCGGTGTTGGCCAACGTCTCGTAGGTTGCGGAGGTTTTCACGCCTGAGCCGGAGCCCATGACTTTGGGCGTCGTCTGATCCGCGCCGGAAAAGAGTTCGTAGCCCGCCAGTTCGCCCTTCGCGACGTCGACAGAGACGCCCGTTTGCCGTGCCATTTCGGCGATGGCCTTGTCCGGATTCTTCTGCGTCACTTGATAGCCTTCGTCAAGCGCGGCGACGAAACCCTTCGCGAGATCGGGATGCTGCTTCGCCCAATCGGCGTTGGCGATGCACACGTTGTAGCTCGATGCGCTGCGCGGCAGATCGCCGTCCGTCTTGATCGCCTTGCCGCCGGCCGCACGCAAGGCGCTGAACACCGGATCCCAAACGATGGCCGCGTCGATCGCGCCCGTGACCCACGACGTGCGCATCTGCGGCGGCGCCATATTGATTTGGGTCACCGACGAATATGGCACGTGCGCCTGTTCGAGGAACGTAGCCAATTCGAACGAGGCCTGGGAGCCAGCCACGATCGCGATCTTCTTACCTTGCAAGCCAGCGACATCGTGAATGCCGCTCTCGGGTTTGACGACAATGCCGGCCGCGTTCGTGTAGCGTTCCTGGTTGTAGACGATCGTCATCGGCAGGCCCTGCGCGATCGCCGTGACGAGCGGCGGCACACCGAGGCCGCACATGAACGACAGGCTGTTCGACGCGAGCGCGCTCATCGCCGCCGGCCCCGAACTGAAAAGCTTGTATTCGACGTCGGCATTCATATGACGTTCGAACATGTGTTCCGCCATCGATACCATGTACGGATCGGCGCCGTTGTCCTCGTAGCCGATGATCACTTTCGGTTTGCCCTGGGCATATGCCGCGCCGGCCATCAGATAACTACCGGCAAGCAAGGCGGCGGTTGCGGCTTGGATAGCGAATTTCGTTTTCATGTTTTGTCTCCTCCGATGGTTGACTTCAATCATGTCCACGCCAGGGCACGATCCAATTCTCGAGCTTGCGTATGATCAACTCCATGGCATAGCCGATTACCCCGATGATGACGATGCCCACGATCACCACGGCAACTTGCAGTGCCTGGCCGGCAAACTGCACGAGCCATCCCAGGCCGCTGCTGGCGGCAATGAGTTCGGCCGCCACCAGGCATGTCCAGGCCACGCCGATTCCAACGCGCATCGATGTGAAAATCTCGGGCATGGCGGAAGGCAACACGATCTTTCGAAAGATCTGCGCGTTGGTGGCGCCCAAAGTGCGTGCCACGGCGATGCGCAGCGGCGGCGTGCTTTTCACGCCCGACATCGTGCCGATGATGATGACAGGAATGGTGCCGACCAAAATCAGGATCGCCTTAGGTAATTCCCCGATACCGAACCAAACGACGAGCAGCGGGATATAGGCGAGCGGCGGAACGGGACGAACGAATTGCAGAAAAGGGTCGATGATGTCGAAAATAATTTTGTTGCGCGACATCAAAAGCCCGATGGGCACGCCGATCGCGACCGCTCCCACGAAGCCTATGATGATCCGAAAACAGCTGATCAGAATGTCGCTGATCAATGACTGTCCGCCGTATCCGTTGCGAACGATCTCGAGGAACGACTGCCATACCGCCACCGGCGATGGCAACGCGAACGCAGGAAATACCCCCGCCATCGATATTGCCTGCCATATCAAAACCGAAATTAAAAGGACCGCACCGGTCAACCAATAGGAACTCATTCTCCCGGGAACGCGACGAAGCTTGATTTTGGTTTCGCTCGGCGCTGTGGGACGCTCGATCGTCTTTCCGTGTTCAGGTAGGGCTCGTACTCTCACTGCCGTCTCCTTAAGTGCCACAAAAAGTATAGTCAGCGTCGGCACGCACCGAATTCAGTGTTTCGCCCAACACTTCCCTGCACTGCAAGCTCTTACGGCTCGTCGGTTGAGTCAAGCATCGTCAACCAATATGCGCCCCGGTAGTGCCACGCGAAAAGTTCCGATTGGTCCAGCACGGCGCGCCGCACGCAAGCTGGGCCGGCACCCGCGCTGGCCCAAGCGAAAGCGGCCAACTGGCGCTACCCCCGTGCCAACGCAGCCGTTAACTTCTCCTCATCGATGCCGCTGCGCGAGCCAAGCGCCTCACGGTTTGAACCAGTTTGAACCATTTCACTAGGAGACTTGTATGACAGACACGACCCTCGCCCGTTCCCCTGTGACGGCGGACATGCTTGCTGCCTTTTCGGACGCGTTCAATCGCCACGATGCCGACGCACTGATGGGGTTCATGACCGAGGACTGCGTGTTCGATGCGGCGGGCGGCGCAGAGGTTTATGGCACCCGCTTCGTCGGCCACGTTGCCGTGCGCGCTGCATTCGAAGCCGTCTTCAAGAGCTTTCCCGACGCGCATTGGGGCGACGGCCGCCATTACGTCATCGGAGAGCGCGGCGTCTCCGAATGGGTCTTCTCTGGTACGCACACTGAAGGCTGGCGCATCGAAGCGGAAGGCTGCGATCTGTTCGAGTTCCGCGACGGCCGCATCTCGGTGAAACGCGCCTTCCGCAAGGAACGGCCGAAGCAGCCCGCGTAAGGGCCGTGCACCGTCCCTCTCACGCATTTTGAAACGAACCATTTCATTTCATTTCAGATTTCGCGTCGATAGACGCAATGCCTTGACCCGAGTCCGGCACGGCCTAGTATCTGAAACCACCTATTTCGTTAAATGATGACCCGGAGACACCCCATGAGCGAATCCACTTCTCAACGCGCCACCGCCAGCGGCCCGCAAGACATGACGCCTTCGGAAGCCTTCGTCGAAACCCTCGCGGCCAACGGCGTGACCGACATGTTCGGCATCATGGGCTCGGCGTTCATGGATGCGATGGATATTTTCGCGCCCGCAGGCATTCGCCTCATCCCCGTCGTTCATGAACAGGGCGCGGGCCATATGGCCGACGGCTATGCCCGCGTCTCGGGCCGCCACGGTGTCGTGATCGGCCAGAACGGCCCCGGGATCAGCAACTGCGTGACGGCCATCGCGGCCGCGTACTGGGCCCATAGCCCCGTCGTGATCGTGACGCCCGAAGCCGGTACGATGGGTATCGGGCTCGGCGGCTTCCAAGAGGCGAACCAGTTGCCGATGTTCCAGGAATTCACGAAGTATCAGGGCCACGTCACGC
>JBQCDS010000022.1:0-4384 GCA_051961035.1 Trinickia sp.
GGCGGGGTTTGCGATTTTTGTCGCGTTTCTCGGCGGCGCGCTCACGTTGGTCCTGGTTTCCATCAGCCGGTGGGAGCGACCGGCGGCGCGCCACGTGCGGGCGTCGGTGGGCGATGTCGACCGGCTGGCGGCGGCAGTGCTGGCGGCACGTCCAACGGCTGCGGCGCGGCTCGGCATCATGTGGCCGACGTCGGCACGGCCGGACCCGACCGCGTTCTGGTTCGAAGACGGGCGCTGGCGATATGCGGTGCTCGATCGCCGCCATGCGATGGGATCCACGCCTACGGCGCTCGTCTCGGTCGACACGCCGCGACTTGCTGCGTTCGTGAACCGGCTCCACTATGCGCTCGCGCTCCCGCCATTCGGGATGTATCTGATGGGCGCGGTATCGATCGTGTTCGGCTTTGCGCTCGTGAGCGGGCTGCTCATGCACTTGCCACGGCTGACGAAGGATCTATTCGCGTTGCGGCCCGGCAAGAACCGCAAACGGTTCTGGCAGGATGCGCATAACGCCCTGGGTTTTTTCGCTTTGCCGTTTTACGCGATGGTTGCCGTTACCGGGGCATTTATGTGCCTCACCACGGCGATCGTCTTTCTGTTCAATATCGCGTTCGGCCATGAGCTAGCGGCGTCTGTGCCGGCGATGAGATCGCCCGTTGCGCAAGCCGCCGCGCCCTCACGGGAAGATGCCGGCCATGCTGCGCCGCTCCGAGCGGGGCAACTCATCGAGGCAGCGAGACGCCGGGTGCCCGAATTCGAGGCCGAATGGGTCACGTTCATCGATTACGACAAGCCCGGCCGTTTCGTCGAAATGTGGGGCGATGTGCCCCGAGCGCTCGGCACACAGGGGGCGATCGCGCTGCGGCTGAACACAGGGACGGTGATCGGTAGCCAGACGGCCGGGGCTCGCGATGCGAATCACGCGATCGGCAGCGCGATCTATGGATTGCATTTCGGCACCTATGGCGGCCAGGCGTTGCGCTGGATCTACTTCATGCTGGGCCTAGGCGGCGCCGCGATGGTGGTGACGGGCAACTTGATGTGGCTCGAGGCGCGACGCAAGCGCGATGCAGCGATGCAGCCGCGCGCCGCGCGCAATGTGGCGCGCGCGACTGTTGGCGTATGCGTCGGCACGTGCGTGGGGATCGCGGCCGCGTTCATCGGTGCGCTTTGCTGGCCGCAGGTAGGGGCGGGGCGAAGCTTCGGGGTCGCGCTGGCGGGGTGCGTCGGCTATTGCGCGTTGCGCACGCCGATTATCGCCGCGCGCGATTTGCTCGTGGTGGTTGCGGTGGCTTCGGCGAGCGTGCCGATTGCGGATGGCTTGTTGACTAACGATGGATTGGTTGCTTCGATTGCGAGGCACGACTGGGCGCTGGACGGGATCGACATCGCGGCGATTGTGGCGGCGTCGCTATTCGCGTGTTTCGCGCGTGTGGTGCATCGTCGTGCCACGCAAGGTGCGGCTATGGGCGTCTGGGCGCGCGGCTAGCCGCAACTGGCGCGAAAACGTCTGCGAGTAGGGAAGGTCCGAAACTGCTCGCGCCGACGCCGCTCGTTGATACCCAAAGCCGCACAGTCCGGGCCTCTAACGGAGCGACTCCCGCACCCGATAGCGCCTCTCCGTACGCAATGGCTGCTAGCAACCGCAGATCCTTACCGTTCCAGTCAGTCATCTAACGCACCCCCGATGCCACGCTACGAGTTTCAAATTCGGCAGATGTCGAAAATCAAGGGATGAACAGGAACCGACGTTCCGACGCTGCTGCCGCGTCGGCCGGGGTTGTATCATTCGTCTCATTCGCCGTCCGCGGCTGGCTGCCTCGGTGACGCGATGCTTTGGCGTTTCCGCCGTCGAGCCTGGTCGAGTCGGCCCCGTTGGTCCGCACGGCTTCCAGCCTTCGCTAGACCTTTCCCTGAGCTTTTGCCGATAGTCCTGCGTTCGAGGACTCAAGCCCATGTTGCAAAAACTAAAACTAAAACTGCCCGTTCACCTCTCTCCGAATTATCGAGCTGATGTCGACGGCCTACGTGCCGTGGCCGTTCTAGCCGTCGTGCTATGTCATGCCGGGTTTCGCGCCTTTGCAGGTGGCTTTACAGGGGTCGATGTATTCTTCACGATTTCCGGATTCGTGGTCACGACATCGCTCTTGGGCGATTTCGCTCGAGGAGCGTTTTCTTTCCGCGGCTTCTACGCGAGGCGAGCCAAGCGGCTCGCGCCGGCCCTCTATTCGATGCTGGCCGCTACGCTCGCTTTCAGCCTGTTGTTTTCTTTCCCTACCGATACGTTTCATCTGGCGAAGAACATTCTTGCCGTCGCCACGATGACATCGAACATTTTCCTGTCCAAACAAACCGGCTATTTTGACGTCCATGCAGCCGATCAGCCACTGTTGCACACATGGTCGCTGTCAGTGGAAGAACAGTTTTACGTCGTGCTTCCCCTGCTGCTGTTTTGGCTGCACGCGAAGGCTAAGCGCTGGCTCATGACAGGATTCGTAGGCCTCACGCTGCTGTCGTTCGCTTGTGCCATCGTCGCGGCCCATAAGGCAACGCCGGGGGCGTATTACTTTGCTCAATATCGCGCGTGCGAATTCCTCATCGGCACGCTGCTAGCGATCACGGAATTCGATCGCGAGCCGTCTCGATCGCGGTTCTTCGATCTTGTCTTCGTCGGCGGGCTCTCGGTCGTGCTGTTCGGCGTCGGCTTCAGCGCGACCGCGCAGTTTCCCGGCATCGGCGCAATTGTCCCGTGCGGTGGTTCGTTGCTGATGATCTATGCCGGCAGGCGTGCGGTGCTTCTACACCGGATCTTGGCGAACGAACCGGCGGTGTTCATCGGCCGGATCTCATACCCGCTGTATCTGTGGCACTGGCCGATCTATTTTGCGCTGCGCCGGCTCGATATGACGTCCACGGCGGGATATGTCATGGCGATCGCGCTAGCCGTCGTTCTTTCGTACCTCACTTATCGGTACGTGGAAGGCCCGGCGCGGCGATCGTCCATGCCAGCTCGTCGCGCGCTGCTCGGCTTCCTGCTACTACCGCTGCTCGTGTCCGGCGTGTTGGCGGGAACGGCGAAGCTCACGAACGGTTTCCTCTTCGCGTATCCCGCACGGATTCAGGCAGACGTGCGCTGGTCGGGCGATTCTCTTTTTGACATGCCGCGCGGTAAGCGCTGCTGGTCACAGGTCGCGGTAACTGACGAAGCGATCTGCACGCTAGGCGTTCCGGGATCGAAGAACAAGGCAATGCTGTGGGGCGACTCACACGCCTACCATCTGGTGTACTTCTTCGATGAGCTCGGCAAAGCACAGCAGCTAGCGATTCATGACGTGGGCTTCACGCTTTGCCCGCCGATCGAAAACGAGCCCGACAAACCAGGCGACATGACACTACTGGAAGATCATGAGCGCTGCGTGCAACACGACAAGGCCGTGATGTCTTACGTGATGTCGCGGCCCGACATCGGTACCGTGTTCATGGCCGGTGCGTGGCAGAACTATCTGAACTTGTCCTCCGACCCGAACGCCGGTCCGAACGGAAACGGATTCCGGCCTGGCGTTCTGGAGTCCCAGCTCGACACGACAATCGGCAAACTTGCTGCCGCCGGCAAGCATGTCGTTCTAATGGACGACGTGCCGATGATTCCAATGAACCTGATCAACTGCGATTTCAACAACGATCTGTGGATGCCAATTCATCGGCACCTGTGCCAATTCGATGCATCGATCGCGCGTGCGCAACATGCACCCATCGCCGCGATGCTGCAGCGGTTAAAGGGAAAGCATCCGTCGGTCGACATCATGCACACGTACGACGTGCCATGTTCGGCTACCGTTTGCCACCTGAATTTCGACGGCCTCCCGATCTACCGTTTCGATGATTACCACCATCTGAGCGCGGCCGGCAGCTCACTGCTATTCCCCAAATACATGGCGCGTCACCCCGGTGAGTTGGACGCAATATTGAAGAGGCGGGCGGCGCAATAGGCGCGGCTCATATCGCGGGTTTCGGCACGCGCAGCGGGGAGTCGTCGCACATGGGCTCCTTTTGTTTGCGACTGCACTCACGAGGCTGCGCAAACCGGTAACGCCCTGGATTGTCGCGCCATCCACGGGAAAGGCGACATGGGCGGCCTTCTCCGGTAGTCAGATCGCTAAGGTCACGTCGCTAAGGTCAGATCGCCAAGCGGCGAGCGGCGCCTCTCGACGATCGCACATCGTTTTATACGCCGAGGCGTCTGCGCGCCACCCCGCCCACAACCACAACGCCGCAAATCCGCCAATAAAAAAGCCCAGCCTTGCGGCTGGGCTTTTTCACGCACGTTCTTGGTGCCCGGGGTCGGACTCGAACCGACACGCCTTGCGGCGGGGGATTTTGAGTC
>JBQCDS010000023.1:0-4627 GCA_051961035.1 Trinickia sp.
GGCCACCCTACCGCTCCGAACAAAATCGCGTCGCAGCGCGACAGTTGAGCTTTCCAGTCGTCCGGCATCATCGTGCCGTGTTTTTCGTAGTAATCGCAGCTCGCCCACTCGATGTGTTCGTATTCGAGTGCGATGCCAAAGCGCCGGCTCGCTGCATCGAGCACGCGCAAACCTTCCCGCATGACTTCGGTGCCGATCCCGTCGCCGGGGATCACGGCGATTCGATATGTGCCAACCATAATGGAAATACCTCCAGCAAGGGAATGAGCGAACGCGGTCCTCCGTCGCGAATCACGGAAAACGAAACGCGCGTGAAGTCATGCCGACGGCGAAACCACAATTCAAGAATGCGGAAACAGCACCTCGAGTGGATAGTGCGTTTTAACAAAAGGCGATTTGATGATGACGTAGCTGAAGTATTTCTCGATGCCGATATCGCGCTCGAGCAGGCCTTCGATCACGCTTTGGTAGTGGCTGACGCTGCGCGTGACGAACTTGAGCAGATAGTCGTAGCCGCCGCTCGCGAGATGGCATTCGATGATCTCGTCGACATCCCTTATCGCGGCGACGAAGCGGACGAAGTCTTCACGCCGATGATCGGCCAGCGTCACTTCGGTGAAGACGATCTGCACGTCGCCGAGCTTTTCGAGCTGGATCTGCGCGCCGTAGCCGATGATGTAGCCGGCCTTCTCGAGCCGCTTGACGCGGATCAAGCACGGGCTCGGCGATAGGCCGACGGCATCGGCGAGTTCGACGTTCGTAATGCGTCCACGCTTCTGAAGTTGTGAAAGGATCCGTAAGTCGATCCGATCAAGCTTGCAATCGCCGCTCATCGTATTTTTGCCCGAGTCAATGCCACTAACGGTGGGCGATCACTTTAGCACGCTGCCACGCGAGTTCGACGATCGAGCGCCGCCTTGACATCCGGGTCGGCGAGTACGTCGTCGAGCGTGCGGCGCAAGCGCTCGAACAGCAGGTCGAATTCCCCAGCGGTATACGACAGCGCCGGGGCAAACCCGAGGTTGTTGTCGCCGAAGGCGCGGAAAATCAGCCGGTTGCGGTACGCAGCGGCCGCGATCCGGTCGGGCAGTTTCAGCGCGGCGTCGAAGCCGGCTTTGGTGTCCTTGTCGGAGACGAGCTCAAGTGCCCCCAGCAGCCCGCGATGGCGCGAGTCGCCCACGAGCGGGTGATCGAGCAGCGCGTCGAGCCCCTGCGCGAAGCGCGGGCCGAGCGCCGCGGCATTCGCGAGCAAACCGCCTTCGTGATAGAGCCGCATCACTTCGAGCCCAATGGCGGCGCTGACCGGGTGCGCCGAGTAGGTATAGCCGTGGCCGATCGCGGCGTCCGGGCTGCCGTCGGCGATGCCGCTGTAAACCTCGTCCGACATCAAGACCGCGCCCATCGGCGCATAGCCGGACGTCAGGCCCTTCGCGACGGTCATCAAATCGGGCTCGACGCCCTCCGCTTCGCAGGCGAACAACGGACCGGTGCGCCCAAAACCCGTGATGACCTCATCGGCCACGAACAGAATGCCGAGCGTGCGGCAGGCATCGCGCATCGCCTTGAGCCAGCCGACCGGCGGGACGATGACACCGCCCGAACCTTGGATCGGCTCGCAGAAAAACGCCGCGACGTGCTCTGCGCCGAGTTCTTCCACTTTCGCTTCGAGCGCGGCGACCGAGGCCGCAATCAAGGCAGCATCGTTTTCGAAATCGCTCCGATACGCATACGGCGACGCGATGTAATGCTGATGCGGCAACGGGAGATCGAAATGGCGGTGAAAGGTGGGCAAGGCGGTCAAGCCCGAGCCGACCGACGACGAGCCGTGATACCCGCGCGCGAGTGAAATGAACTGCTTCTTGCTCGGCTGGCCGATCGCATTGAAGTAGTGCGTGATGAAACGCACGGCCGAATCGACGGCGTCCGATCCGCCCAGCGTGAAGTACACGTGCTGGAGCGAAGCGGGGGCCCGTTCGACGAGTTTCGCGGCGAGCTCGATCGCGGGCTCCGAGCCGAAGTGAAAATAGCCGGTCGCGTAGGGCAGCTTCTTCATCTGCGCGCAAGCGACCTCGACGATGCTCTGTTGGCCGTAGCCGGCATTGACGCACCACAGGCCGGCGAATGCATCGAGCAGCTCATTGCCTTCGGCGTCGCGCACGAACGATCCGTGTGCCGACTCGAGGATGGTGACGCCGCGCGCCTCGTGCGCGCGATAGTTGACGACCGGGTGAATCAGGTGCTTACGGTCAGCTTCGATGAGCGAGGAAATCGACATGGTGGGGGGCCTGTACGAGTATGAAGGATGACGATTCAATAGTACCGGCGGCGTACCTCGCTTCTTTTCCGAAAAATGCCCCTGAAAAGTGCACGACGCGCGTTTTGATGCCTACGGTCAGCATTTTCTGCTGCCCTTGCGTCAGCCCGGCTCAGTAACCACGGCGACGGTCTACTTGCCCGATCATCGGCATTCCGAGCCGGTGTCGGCGCACGTTTTCGAGCACGGATTCCACGGCCGTTTCAGGGCGCGTCGCGCTCGCGATGTGCGGGGTAATGCGTACGCGCGGGTGCTGCCAGAAGGGATGATCGGCCGGCAGCGGCTCCGGTGTCGTCACGTCCAGCAGCGCGTAGCGCAGGTGTCCGTCTTCGAGCAGGTGCAGCAGATCGTCTTGGACCAGCTGGGCGCCTCGCCCGGTTTGAATCAGCGATGCGCCGCGCGGCAACTTGCCGAGCAGGCGCGCGTCGAGCATGTTGCGCGTGGTGTCCGTCAGCGGCAGCAAGCATATGAGAATGTCCGTGCGCGCGAGAAACACATCGAGCTCGGCCTGGCCGGCATAGCAGTCGACGCCCTCGATTCGATGCGCCGAGCGGCTCCAGCCCGCGCAGGCATAGCCGAAGAGCCGCAGCCGCTCGATCACGGCGGTGCCGAGCATGCCGAGGCCGAGCACGCCCACCCGGTACGACGACGCGGGACGAACGGGCAATTCGCGCCACTGCGCGTTGCGCTGCTGATCGGCGTAGTCGAACATGTCGCGATGAATGCTCAACACCGCGTGCGTGACATACTCGACCATGCCTTCGACGATGCCCGGCTCGATCATTCTCACCACGGGTATGTGAGCGGGCAGGCCAGAGAGATCGAACTGGTCGATGCCGGCGCCGACCGAGAACAGAACTTCGAGATTGGGAAGCGTGCTAGCCGTGTCTTCGGGCGGTTGCCAGGCCGCTAAGTAGCGAATCCGGGAAGGATCGCCGATATCCGGCCAAATCCGGAACGGCAGGTCGGGCGCGCGCTCGGCGAACAGCTTCGCCCAGATTGCGCCGCGAGCCGGGTCAGCCTTATAGAGAAAACACATGACAGTAGTCAGCCGATCGCTTGATTGATGATGCCGTACTGGGCGAATTCGTTGTCGGGGGCGGGCATTTGCTCGGCGTTGCGCACCATTTTGACGACGCTGTCGACGCGCGCGAGGCCGAGCGATTCGAGCCAATCGGTCAGACCGCTGTCGCCGGGCGTATCGAGGCGGATGAACATGCCCGGGTTCGAGGCCAGCCAGTGACCGATGAGCGCTTTGGCGCGCACCTGATCTTCATCGCGCGGCACGACCACTGGGCCGATCGCGCGACCGCGCCCGAACCGGCGAAACAACGCAAATCCGATCAGCTCGCCGTCGCGGTCGAGACCGATGCCTTCGGCGGATTCGAGCAGCGCGGGCAGCACGGACGAGCGATCGAGGCCGCTCGCCCGCGAGGCCAATTCGATCAGGCGCGGTGTGTCGCTGCTCCCTAGCGGGCGCAGGCGCTCGCGCGCCGGCAGCGGCACGAGCGGCGGCTGCAGCGCCGCGCCCTGATGCTGGTCGAGCGTGCCGACGGGCGCGAAACCGAGCTTTTCGTAGAGCGGGCGCCCGGCCGGTGTCGCATGGAGCACGGTGGCCCGCTCGCCAAGCGCGCCTAGTGCCATGACGGTGAGCTGGCGGCCAATGCCGAAGCCCTGATGCGCTGGAGAAACGATCACCATGCCGAGCGACGAAGTGCGCTCGTTGTATTTCCAGCAGAGCACGGTGCCGACGACCCGGGAGTCGAGCTCCGCGACGAACCCCTCCCCGATACCGGCCACGAATCGCCAGTCTTCCGCACGATGCGGCCATTTAAGCTCGACGGTCAGCGCGTGAGCGGCCTCGATATCCGCCGCGGTGAATGGTCTGTACTGAATGGAGTCGGACACGCACACCCCCTCATGGTGTTGATTGGTACTCACTGTGTCATGGGCCACGCCTCATGACTAGGACGATCCTTTTATCGGACGCCAGCGCCGCAGTTCCGCTGCACCATCGCGTCGAGGCGCATAGCGGCGCGCAAGAGGCATGGAAGCGTTTCAACGGGGGGCATGAAGCCAGCACAGGTGAGCCAGGTCGAACGCAACATACCGACGATGGATTGCCTAAAGCGACGCAAACGACGCTTCGACTTCGGTCAACAGACGGTCCGCATTCGCTTCGGTAAAGACGAGAGGCGGTCTAATTTTCAGCACGTTTGCGTCGGCACCCGTGGCAGAGATAAGCACGCGTCGCTGCCTGAGCCGGTTGACAATCGCGAGACCGGTGTCGATGTCCGATGCTTTGGTTTTCCG
>JBQCDS010000024.1:0-5636 GCA_051961035.1 Trinickia sp.
CGAGAAGGAACGCATTTCGCTCGGCATCAAGCAGCTCGAAGGCGATCCGTTCAGCAACTTCGTTGCGCTGAACGACAAGGGTTCGATCGTCGACGGCACGGTGAAGTCGGTGGACGCGAAGGGTGCCGTGGTTGCGCTCTCGACGGAAGTCGAAGGCTACCTGCGTGCGTCGGAAATCGCCCAAGACCGTGTGGAAGATGCCCGCAACGTGCTGAAGGAAGGCGACAAGGTCAACGCGATGATCATCAACATCGATCGCAAGTCGCGCGGTATCAATCTGTCGATCAAGGCCAAGGATTCGGCCGAGCAGCAAGAAGCGATGCGCGGCCTCGCGGCCGACACGAGTTCGGCGGCTTCGGGTACGACGAATCTCGGTGCGCTGCTCAAGGCCAAGCTCGACGGCCAGAATCAGTAAGCCTTTGAGAGGTCTGCCGCAGTATGACCAAATCGGAATTGGTCGCCCAGTTGGCAGCGCGATTTCCGCAGCTTGTTCTCAAGGATGCGGATTTCGCGGTCAAGACGATGCTCGATGCGATGTCCGAGGCGTTGGCCAAGGGGCATCGCATTGAAATTCGCGGCTTCGGCAGCTTCGGTCTGAACCGTCGCCCTTCCCGCGTTGGCCGTAATCCGAAATCGGGGGAGAAGGTGCTCGTGCCCGAAAAGCACGTGCCTCACTTCAAGCCCGGCAAGGAATTGCGCGAGCGGGTGGACGGCCGGGCCGGTGAACCCATGACGGTTGACCGGGCAGACGACGATCTGTGAAGCGGCGGCGCGCATCGTCGATGCCGACGCCGACAGTGCAAACTGGCAAATAATCGAAAAAAGCGCCTTCGGGCGCTTTTTTCGTTTGAGTGGCAATGGGTGCCGGCAGCGCGGCGGCATGGCGCGCAGGCCCGCGCAGCAGGCTTTCCATTACAATACGGGCACTTTTGCTCGGGCCGGCGCGCCGGAAATCGTGCGAGTCAATGCACGGGCGCTCCCGGTGCAAAGAGAACAGACCCCGTGCCGTCGAGAGAGTCCTATGAAACTGATCGTCTGGTTGATCCGCGTGCTGTTGTTCGTGGTGCTGCTCGTTCTTGCACTTGCCAATCAGGAGAACGCGCAACTCCACTTCGCCGGATATGTCTGGCAGGCGCCGCTTATCTTGATCGGCTTGGCGTTTTTCGCGGTGGGTTTGCTAGCGGGGCTGGTATCCGCCGTGCCGGCACTCGTGCGGCTCAGGCTCGAGAACGGGCGCTTGAAGCGCGAGTTGCGCGCTGCCCGCGAGCAGGCGCCGGTCGCCGTCGTCGAGCCGCCGATGCCGCCCGTCATCTGAGTGGCGCAGCGCATGAGCCACTCGTGCATTTTTCTTTGGCTTTTCCGACCTTCGCATGGATCTTGATTTTTGGTGGCTGCTCGTCGTTCCCGTCGCATTCGCGCTCGGGTGGATGGCGTCGCGCTACGACTTGAAGGCACTGCTGTCCGAGAGCGCCAACCTGCCGCGGTCGTACTTTCGCGGCTTGAATTTCCTGCTCAACGAGCAGCCGGATCAAGCGATCGATGCGTTCATCGAAGTGGTCAAGCTCGACCCGGAAACGGTCGAACTGCACTTCGCGCTCGGCAATCTGTTTCGCCGGCGTGGCGAGACCGACCGTGCGATTCGCATCCATCAAAACTTGCTCAGTCGTGCCGACCTTCCGGCGAACGAGCGCGATCACGCACTGTTCGAGCTAGGGCAAGACTTTCTCAAGGCGGGGCTGCTCGATCGCGCCGAGGAAGCGCTGCGTAGACTCGATGCCGGCGAATACGCCCGCGACGCGCAGCGCGCGCTTCTGACCATCTACGAAATCGAGAAGGAATGGGCCAAGGCGATCGACGCGGCCAACCGCCTCGAGACGATGGGCGCGGAGCCGCTCGTGAGGGAGATCGCACAGTTCCATTGCGAGCTTGCTCAAGAAGCGCTGCAACGCAAGGACGCCGTGGAGGCGGCCGCGCAGCTCGAGCGTGCGCTCAGCGCGAATTCGGGCAGCGTGCGCGCGACGATTCTCGCGGGCGACGTTGCCGCTGCCAGCGGCGACCATGCGGCAGCGATCGGCATCTGGCGACGCGTCGAGTCGCAAAATCCGTCCTATTTGCCGCTCGTCGCCGAAAAACTGATGAAGGCCTATGCGGCGCTTTCGCGCTCGCAGGAGGGCGCCGCGCTGCTCACGGATTATGTCGAACGCTATGGTTCCAGCGATTTGCTCGACGTCGCCTATCCGCACGTTGCGAAGCTATGCGGCGCCGACACCGCCCATGCGCTGGCGCGTACGCAGATGCGCGCGTCTCCGAACCTGAGCGGCATGACGCGCCTCATCGAGGCGCAGATCGAAACGGCCGAGGAGCCGCGTCGCGCCGAACTCGAACTGATGCGCACGCTGATCAAGCAGCGCACCAAAAATTTGCCACGTTACACATGCCAAAATTGTGGTTTCCGGGCGCGCCTGTTCTATTGGCAGTGCCCCGGCTGCAGCGGCTGGGAGACGTATGCCCCGCGCCGCATCGAGCCGATTGCGGCCGCGCAGGCCTGATGCCGAGCGGCGCTTGCCATCCGCGCGGCGGGTGCGCGAGGCTTCGTGAATACTTCGGCGGCGAAGCGGTGTGCGTGCAAGACCAGCGCGCGCAGCCATTCGCCACCGAGCGCCGGCGCCTTGGCCGGCACAAACTTGTGGAACGCGTATGAAAATCACCATCATCGGCACGGGCTACGTGGGCCTCGTGACGGGCGCATGCCTGGCCGAAATCGGCAACGACGTCTTTTGCCTCGACGTCGATCAGCGCAAGATCGATATCTTGAACAGCGGCGGCGTGCCGATTCACGAGCCCGGCTTGCAGGAAATCATCGCCCGCACGCGCGCGCACGGCCGCATCACGTTCTCGACCGATGTGAAAGCCAGCGTGGAGCACGGCGACGTGCAGTTCATCGCCGTCGGTACGCCCCCCGATGAAGACGGTTCGGCCGATTTGCAATACGTGCTCGAAGCCGCGCGCAACATCGGCCGCTACTCGACCGGTTTCAAGGTCGTCGTCGATAAATCGACGGTGCCCGTGGGCACCGCCCAGCGCGTGCATGAGGTCATCGCCTCGGAACTCGACGCCCGTGGTTTGAAAGGAAGTGCGGCCCATCGGTTTTCGGTCGTCTCGAATCCCGAGTTCCTGAAGGAAGGCGCCGCCGTCGACGACTTCATGCGCCCTGACCGCATCGTGATCGGCATCGACGACGACGACGCGGGTCAAGTCGCGCGCGAGAAGATGAAGCGCCTGTATGCACCGTTCAACCGCAACCACGAACGTACGCTTTACATGGACGTGCGCTCGGCTGAGTTCACGAAGTACGCAGCCAACGCGATGCTGGCCACGCGCATTTCGTTCATGAACGAAATGTCGAACTTGGCCGATCGTGTCGGCGCCGATATCGAGCAAGTGCGGCGCGGCATCGGTTCCGATCCTCGGATCGGCTATCACTTCTTGTATGCGGGCGTCGGCTACGGCGGTTCGTGCTTCCCGAAAGACGTTCAAGCGCTCGTGCGCACCGCCGGTGAGAACGGCCATCGGTTGCGCATTCTCGAAGCCGTCGAGGCGGTCAATCACGACCAAAAGGAAGTGCTCGTCGAGAAGATCGTCGCTCGTCTGGGCGAAGATCTGACGGGCCGAACGTTCGCCGTGTGGGGGCTCGCGTTCAAGCCGAATACCGACGACATGCGCGAGGCGCCGAGCCGGCCGCTCATCGCCGCGCTGCTGGCGCGCGGCGCGCATGTGCGGGCCTACGATCCCGTTGCGCTCGAGGAAGCGCGGCGCGTCTTCGCGCTCGATCTGGCCGATGCGCCCGACGCGCAAGCGCGGTTGACGTTGGTGGCCGCGCAGGAAGAAACGCTTGTCGGCGCCGATGCGCTCGTCATCGTTACCGAGTGGAAGGAATTCAAGAGCCCCGATTTCACGCATTTGAAATCGGTACTCAAGGCGCCGCTGATTTTCGACGGACGCAATCTCTATGACCCGTTGGCGATGGCCGAACTCGGCATCGACTACTACGCTATCGGACGCCCCTATGTCCAACTCCCTACCTCAGCCCATGCACGCGTCTGACCGATCGGAAGCGCCGGCCCCGGTCGCCGCCGTACGTCCGGCCGAGCTCGCGGTCGTGCCGCGCGAACGGCTCGGCCAAGCGCGCGTGCTGATCGTCGGCGATGTCATGCTCGATCGATACTGGTTCGGCGACGTCAATCGCATTTCGCCCGAAGCGCCGGTGCCGGTCGTGCACGTTCAGCGGCAGGAAGATCGCCTGGGCGGCGCGGCGAACGTCGCGCGCAACGCGGCGGCGCTCGGTGCCAAGGCGGGGCTGCTTTGCGTCGTCGGACGCGACGAGCCCGGTGAGCGCATCGTCGAGTTGCTCAAGGACAGCGGCGTGTCCACGCATCTCGAGCGCGATCCCGACTTGCCGACCACGATCAAGCTGCGTGTACTTTCGCGCCAGCAGCAATTGTTGCGCGTCGACTTCGAAAACACGCCGGCGCACGAGGCGTTGCTCGCGGGATTGGCGCGCTTCGATGCGCTGCTCGCCTCGCATGACGTCATTCTGATGTCCGATTACGCGAAGGGCGGGCTCACGCACGTCACGCAGATGATCGCCAAGGCCCGCGCGGCCGGCAAGAGCGTGCTCGTCGATCCGAAGGGCGACGATTGGGAGCGCTATCGCGGTGCCACGCTGATTACGCCGAACCGCGCGGAGCTGCGCGAAGTGGTGGGGCAATGGAAGTCGGAAGAGGACTTGCGCGCGCGCGTCGATGCGCTGCGCGCGTCGCTCGACATCGATTCTCTGCTGCTCACGCGCTCGGAGGAGGGGATGACGTTGTTCACGGCCGGCGGCGAAACGCTCACCGCGCCGGCTGTGGCCCGGGAGGTCTTCGACGTCTCGGGGGCCGGCGACACCGTGATCGCGACGTTGGCCGTCATGCTTGCCGCGCAGTTGCCGCTCGTGGATGCCGTCGCGCTGGCCAATCGCGCGGCGGGTATCGTCGTCGGCAAGCTCGGTACGGCCACCGTCGATTACGACGAGTTGTTCCCGCCGTCCGCGCGGTAGCACGTGCTTCACGGCACGGCGCCTTCTCGCGCCGCCTATTCAACCGTTATCGAACCATCGTCATCACGACCATGACCATCATCGTCACCGGAGCCGCCGGTTTCATCGGCGCGAACCTCGTCAAAGCGCTGAACGCGCGTGGCGAAACGCGCATCATCGCCGTCGACAACCTCACGCGCGCCGACAAGTTCAAGAACCTCGTCGATTGCGAGATCGACGACTACCTCGATAAAACGGAGTTCGTCGAGCGTTTTGCCCGTGGCGATTTCGGCAAGGTGCGGGCCGTGTTTCACGAGGGCGCCTGCTCCGACACGATGGAGACCGACGGCCGCTACATGATGGAGAACAACTTCCGCTATAGCCGCGCCGTGCTCGACGCGTGCTTGGCGCAAGGCACGCAGTTTCTCTACGCATCGTCGGCGGCGATTTACGGCGGCTCGACCCGCTTCGTGGAAGAGCGCGAAGTGGAGGCGCCGCTGAACGTCTACGGTTATTCGAAGTTCCTTTTCGATCAGATCGTTCGCCGCATCATGCCGAG